>DAOWIV010000153.1 GCA_030640725.1 Methanosarcinales archaeon
ATCTATGGATATGAGCCCCCATATCCGATCATCTACGAATGGATCCATCTGAAGGGAAAGGGCGCGATGTCATCATCGACCGGTGTGACAGTTACGATCACCGATATGCTGCGGGTCATGCCGCCGGAGGTGCTCAGGTACCTGATCATCAAAACGAAGCCTGAGAAACACATCGACTTTGATCCATCCCGCATTGTCGAGCTGATCGATGAATATGACCGTGCAACAGGCAGAGCGCGTGAACTATCCCTGACAAAGACGTCTCTTCGGTCAGAGATCCCGTTCACGCACATCGTGACCGCGCTGCAGATTGCATCCGACTCTGACAGCTTCCACGAGGTCCTCCGGCGCAGCGGTTATGGTGCGCTTGATGAAGAGTCTGTGCAGAGGCGCATGGAGAATGCATCGAACTGGCTTGCCTTGTATGCGCCTGAGTCGGTCAAGTTCGAGGTGCAGGAAACCCTACCCCCTGTTGTGGAAAGCCTCTCTCCCGAGCAGAGAATAGGGCTTTTGCGGATTGCATCAGGCATCAGCGACGATCTGACAGCAAGCGATCTGCACGATCTGGTGTATGAGGCGTCCGAAGCGGCAGGGATCAGCGGAAGCAAGATGTTTCAGGCGATCTATATAGCTATTCTCGGGAAGAAATCGGGTCCGCGAGCCGGATATTTCATGGCGTCGCTGGACCGGGCATTTTTGTTAAACAGACTCACAGAGGCTGGCAGGGCGCGGTAATACCGGATTTTCAGATCGCGCCATATCAGAGCACAATTTCATCCTCGAAATCGATATCGAGAACCGGAAGCACTCTCTTTTGCCCGCTTGCATCATAGCATCGCCAGCTTTTCTCGTTGTACGGGAAACCAGCGATGATGTGGCAGTTTCCGGTCCGCAGAAAGAGCGAGAGGTCTGCCCCTGACGGACTTACATTCGGTGTCGGGTGGCTATGCACCGAACCGGCAATCGAGATCGTTGGCAGCATGTACAGGCGCATGACTGCACTCACCTCGGAGGATTCAGTGCCCGGAAGCACGATGACTTCCGTGATAACCCTGTCATCGGCGCGCAAAAGCCCTGCAAATTCATTGGGCGCGGTGGATCTACTCACCTCGAGTATGAATGTAAGAGTGTCGCGTGCGATTCCCTTGATCTGTCTGACCACGATTACCTCTCCCTTGCGGGTATCCGGACGGACTCGCCGGGATTCGAACCCGGGACGTCCGGATTAGAAGTCCGGCGCTATATCCTGGCTAAGCCACGAGCCCTTGGTATGTATGTGATCGGTGCGGATGTTAATAAACATGCCACCCCTCACTCATCCACTCGCTTGCCCACTCACTCATCCACTCACTCACTCACTCACTTTCGCCCCGCTCTTCCGGCACAGTTTTATGTCTCTCTGCGATGACATTTGTTCATGCTCTACACCGTGCATGAACTGACGCAGTATGTCAAACAGAGGCTTCAGAATGATCCCTCATTAAACAACATCTCTGTTCGCGGCGAAATTTCCAATTTCGTGCATCATACGTCAGGACACATGTATTTCACGATGAAAGATGCACATAGCCAGTTAAATTGCGTGATGTTCCGTGGTGCGAACCAGAAACTGAGATTCAAGCCCGGAAGTGGGATGAAGGTGGTGTGCGGTGGCAATATCACGGTATACGAAGCCAGAGGCGTGTATCAACTGCTGGTCTGGGCTATCCAGCCGGACGGCATCGGTGCGCTGTATCAGGCGTTCGAGCAGCTAAAGGAGCAGCTATCCAAAAAGGGATTCTTTGATGACGCGCATAAAAAGCCGCTGCCGGCATTTCCGGAGACCATCGGGATCGTCACATCCCGCACCGGTGCTGTGCTACACGACATAATAAACGTCATCAGGCGGCGGTTTCCTGATGTGCGCATCATCCTTGCGCCGGCGCGGGTGCAGGGCGACGGTGCGGCAGCAGAGATCGCTCACGCGATCAGGCAGATGAACCGGCTATCCATATCCCGGTACCGGTCAGCCGCACGCAGGATCGATGTGATGATTGTTGCCAGAGGCGGTGGCTCGATCGAGGAACTCTGGGCATTCAACGAACCCGAGGTTGCGGAAGCGGTCTTTGAATCCGAGATCCCGATTGTCTCTGCTGTCGGGCATGAGACCGATGTCACGATCTGCGATTTTGTTGCTGACCTGCGTGCGCCAACGCCATCTGCGGCGGCTGAGCTCGTGGTGCCTGATAGAGGGCAGCTTGCGCAACAGGTCGCAGGACTGCATATCCGGATCGTTCACGCGATTCGGAGGGTGGTTGATACAGAGCGGGATCGATTGGCGTACCTTGAGCGCGGCGTGGTGCATCCGAGAGACCGGATCAACCAGCACCGGCAGTACATCGATGAACTGCTCAGACAGATGCATAGATCGGTTCTGCACCGGCTGGAACTGCGAAGAAAGGATCTGTCGATGCTTGGGGCGACGCTCCATGCGCTGAGTCCGCTCAACCATCTGCAACGCGGATACAGCATCGTTCTCAGGATGCCGGATCTGGCGGTCGTAAACACGGTCAAAGCAGTCTCTGCCGGAAACGATCTACAGATACGGGTCACTGATGGCGAGATCGGGTGCAGGGTACATGAAATAAAGGAGATAGGGGAACATGACTGATAATGAGACGAATATGGGAATGAATGTGAAAACGGGCGCCGAAACAGATGTTGAGACCTCATTTGAGGAGGAACTCAAACATCTGGAAGATATCGTACATGAACTGGAAGGATCGGGACTTACGCTTGATGAGGCGCTAAGAAAGTTTGAGGCAGGGGTTAAGCTCTCAAGACTCTGTCACAGGCGGCTTGATGATGCCGAGATGCGGATCGAGGAACTGGTTGAGGGTGATGGAGCGGTTTTGCATACGAAACCGGTGCAGATCGAACCGGAATTGCTGGAACCGTGAGCGGCAGCACGCATCAGAAGGGAAAAGTGAGACCGCTCGAAGAAAAAGAGAAGCGTCAGAAGATGTAACCTGATACCCAGTCAACCGATCCTGGCTCGTACCCATCAACCACAATTCCGCGACCGACCGCATCAAGAACCTCGCGGATCGTCTCAGCGACCTCCTCCACCGTTTTGCCGGTTGTATCGATCTCATAGACCCTGTCACGCCCGCACCATTCGACCGCCTCGACAAGGATCACATCAATCGCCTCAGCCTCAACGTTCTCCGAAATTTTTGCCCCGCTATACCCGCGCTCCTCAAGACGCCTCACAAGTTCGTCCGGCGATAGACGGAGCACGATCGCAACATCGCAGACATGGTGCGAGAGATGTCCCTCGATTACGAGATTCCCGTCCCTGCCCTCTGCAATCTCACAAATACGATCGTACACCACGTCCATATCAGCGATCAGGGAGCCCCGCTCCCTCTCGACGCCCAGATGCAGCCCTTCGTCCTTGATAAGTTTATTCAGATCGAGCACGCCCCCTATAAGAGCACATGCGGATGTTTTTCCGGTTCCGGGCGTGCCTGTGATTCCGATGATCATGGTTGTTATGTTTATGGTTGTGACCGTACCTTCCGTACCAGATTCCGCAGCGCATCCGCGACCTCATAACCGGATGCCGCCCAGTGCACGACCACGCCATCGATGCCATCGATCTCGACAAGCCCTGCC
>DAOWIV010000119.1 GCA_030640725.1 Methanosarcinales archaeon
AGGGCTCTTTATCGACCGCATAGACCAGAACGAGGAGATCACGGCTAAGTTTATGAACGAAAGGGAGTTTCAGAAAGTCGTTGGTCAGGATTTGCTGAAAAAGGTGTATGAGCAGATCCGGTCGGAGGAAGCGACCGCATAACGCACGATTAAGGACATCTCCCGGCACACAGACCGGGCTCTCCCTGCGCCAGCCGAGGGGTATACTGACAATAACCAGGGAGAATCTGCGTTTCAGATTGTGAGTATCCGGCGTTATGGATGTCGACTACTCGTACATTCCTTACCCCTGATCCGGGTGTAAATTCTTGCCGCATGCCCCTTACGTCCGAAAGTTCCCCATATCCCAGAAGAATGTAGAGCAGCTATCGCGGGTTACAGGGTATCTGCAGGCGGTATCCGGCTGGAACGCTGCAAAGAAGCAGGAACTCGAGGATCGGAAGCGGTACGGCGGCACGGATATGGTGTGATGTGGGGGTTCTCCTACAATTTCGCGCTGGAAAGAGCGGATTTAAGAGATGCAATTGGGAATTATCTACAGGTGATGAGATGAAAGAGTATAGCTCAATGACTTGTGGTAAACTCCATCTTCAGTTCGTGATATTACCCCTATAACTCCCACCCCTACCAACAAGTTCGGACAATCATGGTATCGAACCCAAACCCGCCCCGATTTCCTTACTTCGTGTTCTTAATGATTGCGGCAATTACATGGTCCTGCGTGATTCCGGTCCGCTCGGCTTCAAACTTCAGAACGATCCTGTGTCGCAGGACCGGATAAGCCATTGCATGAATGTCCTCGCTGGATACGTAATTGCGCCCGTGAATCAACGCTCTCGCCTTCGCCGTCAGTATTATGGCGATCGAGGCACGGGGCGATGCGCCGTACTCAATATTGTTCCATTTACGGGTCGCAGTCACGATATTAATCGCATGGGATTTGAGTTCCTCTGAAATCGGGACTTCTCGTGTCAGATGCTGCAGTTTTAACACCGCATCCCTGCTGACAACACGCTGCACGCTTGGTTCGACTGCGGATGTGTACCGATCCACGATGATGCGCTCATCTTCGACAGCAGGATAATCCATCAATATCTTCAGTAGAAACCTGTCGAGCTGCGCTTCTGGCAGCGGAAACGTCCCCTCCATCTCGATCGGGTTCTGTGTTGCAAGGATGAAAAACGGTATATCCAGCTTGAAAGTCTCGTTTCCGGCAGTGATCTGCTTTTCCTGCATCGCTTCAAGGAATGCACTCTGCGTTTTTGGCGAGGCACGGTTGATCTCGTCTGCAAGCACGATGTTTGCGAAGACCGGACCGCGTTCGAATCGGAATCGTTTTTCTCCGGCGTGTTCTTCCACCATGAACGTGCCGGTGATGTCTGATGGCATCAGATCAGGGGTACACTGGATCCGGCTGAACGACAGGTCCATCACCTTCGACAGCGTGCTGATCATGAGCGTCTTCCCAAGTCCCGGGTTACTCTCCACAAGCGCATGTCCGTTACTCAGTATCGCTATCAACAGATGTTCCACAGTATCCTTCTGACCAACGATGACCTTCTCGACCTCGCGGAATACTGAGTTGATGATGCCGCCCGCATCATGGTATATCCGGGACAGATCCGATTTCTGGGACGGTTGTTCCATGCAAATATATGTGACCTGACTCGATATAAATGAGACTCATGTCACGGTACATCCGCAGTCCACAAGAACATAGGGAACATGTGAGACTGAAAAGTTATGCATCCCCTGCCCTTAAGATATGTTATTTTGTTATGGTGTGCATTTTATTTAATCATTTTCGCAATATTCCGGTGCTGAGCGATAAACAACCCATCGGCACTTCCTGATGTGTCTTATGGCATGGAGAATCCATTGGCTGCTGCCATGTTCACAACCATCGGCGATTGCAGGATCATATACTCCTGATCCTTTTACACAAGTTCGGGTGCCCCCACACAATCAATATACCTCAGGCATTTTCTGCCATTGTGACACTACCGTCCAGCATATTCCCGAATCTTTTGGCAGCGCCAGCATCAACCACTACAACTACGTGTGGCGCGAGACACACCATCCGAAAAATCACGCGCGTTTTGTTTCACATTCATCCACCTGTTGTCAGTCCGGCTGATCCTGATTCCTGTTACATAGGTCCGGATAGCTAACGGTTTCGCATTTCATATTTATAGCCGCAGACTCTATAGTTCCGGTGTCCACGTCCGGTTAGTTAGTAACCCTGCGCCCATGCGTGCAACATCTGCGCAACTACCACTATAATGTGAAATATTATGTAAATTCATTACATCGATTTCTGAGGTGTTGTTGGCATTTAACCGCCAAACCAACCACCGTTTTCCGAGTGAATTAATTATCCACTTTAATATATATTATGTTTGGTGTTATCGAGTTCGACCGATACATTAAAGAACGATTGGATTTATTGTCAATATAACACAGCAATTGAAACGGATGTGCTATTATCGTAGACGAACTGGACGAACAGATTCTCAAGGCAATGTCGGAAGGCATTGGTGTAGGTCCCAGATTGGCAGAGCTTGCCAGACATCTCGAAGTTCCAAGAAGTACCGCGAACCTGCGCGTCCGCATGCTCACAGAAAAGAACATTATCACAGGATTCCGTCCACAGATCAACTGGGAGGAACTGGGATATTATATTAATGGCTATATTGGGATCGAATGTCCAAAACCGATCGTCGGTGATTTGATCGACTTTTTAAAAGATCAGGAGTGGGTTTTTGGCGTGTGGGAAGTCACGTCCGGGAAATACGGGTTGCTTGTGATGTGTCGGTTCAAACAATACAACGAGATTGAACAGCTAAAAACATTTACCAGGACTATGCACGGAATCCGGGATGTGGATGTGTTTCTGCTTGGACCCTACCATTCCCTAAAATAAATTACGAGTCTGAGCCACCGTACAACCGGACATGTCATTTTTTGATGCATCGCATCTTTAATTCGGATTCTTCCAATTAGTCTCACATATCGCCTGAACTACGGGGATCTTCCAGTGCGGCATCTGATGATGCCCAATAATAAATACTTTGTCGCCCGATAACCCTCCACACAGCACAGGAGTCAGGCTATCATGAAGAAACTCGACATCATCGCAGCCCCGCTCGAAAAGAGATCGCTCAAAATCCTCCTGTTCGGCGCGGGCGAACTGGGAAAAGAGATCGCGATAGAGGCGCAGCGCCTTGGCATGGAAGTCATCGCTGTTGATCGATATGAACGGGCGCCGGCGCAGCAGGTTGCGCACCGGGCGTACACCGTGAACATGATGGATGCAAACGCGATGCGCTCGATCGTGGATCGGGAGCGACCCGACATCATCATACCTGAGATCGAGGCGATCGACCTGGACGTACTCTTTGAGTTCGAGGAGGATGGCTATCTGGTAACACCAAATGCACGTGCGACACACGCTGCCATGAACCGTGAGCGTATCCGGGAACTGATCGTGAAATCGGGCGTCAAAACGGGCGCGTACGCATACACACGCACAGACGACCTGCCAGAGTTTACAGATGCGGTCGAAAAGATCGGATACCCGTGCTTCAGCAAGGCGATCATGTCAAGCAGTGGCAAAGGCTCGTATTTCATCGAGAAACCGGAGGACATCAAGGCGGCGATGAATGCTGCCAGATACGAGACCCGGGGCTCCGGAGAGATGGCGATCATCGAGGAGTACATACCATTTGACACGGAAGTGACCGAGATCGCGGTCAGGCATCTGGACGAGGACGGCAGCCGGATCGTCACCACGTTCCCAAAGCCGATCGGGCACTACCAGATCGACGGTGATTACCATTCATCGTGGCAGAGCCCGAATGTCGGGGAGTATCTACCATACAATGTCGATGAGATCGGAAAGTCGGTTGACAAGGACCCGGGGCTTGCAGAAGAGGCTGAGAAGAAGATTTACGACGCAGCGCAAAAAATAACCGACGAACTGGGCGGAGTCGGGGTGTTCGGGTGCGAACTCTTTGTTCGTGTCAGGGACGGCAAGGTTGAGGTCTATGGCAACGAATGTGCCCCCCGACCGCACGATACCGGCATGGTTACATATATCTCGCATCCACAGGGATTCAATGAGGGCGGATTGCACGTACGTGCGGTCACAGGGCTTCCGATCCCGGCGCACGCCAGGGATGGCTACCGGATGTTTGATCCGATCAAGCCTGCCGCGTCCCACGTAATCCTGTCGCCTGCCCAGGGGTTCGACCCTGAGTACAAAGGTTTATTCGATGCGATGTCTGTACAGGGTGCCAACATCTACCTCTTCGGAAAGCCGCTTGCGTATCACAGCGGATGGATCGTTGAGGAGCGGATGGGAATTGCGCTTGCGCTTGGCGAGAATGCGTTTGATGCCAAGCAGAAGGCAGAGATTGCCGCACACAAAATTCAGATCAGGACTGCGACCGAGCCTGCGTGGCGGGGTCAGGAAGAGCGGCGGATGCATGTGGCGGTGTAGAAATGGTGATCGGAGAATAGTTGATACGTCTGGCTGACTTTCACACGCCGCATGACTAAAACGAGTAGTCCAGTTTTCGGTTTGCAAGACACGATATAGGAGGACGTCCGAGCGCACTGATTTTACGGATTATTGGAGGCTCAGAAGCTGCTGATGATGTTTGGCACCGTTGGCAGAGAGATTTAATAGCGATGCATGGGTACTAAATACACGAATGTCAGCAGTAACAATAACAGACACCACATTCCGGGACGCACACCAGTCCCTTATCGCGACCCGGATGCGAACCTGCGACATGCTCCCCATCGCAGAAGCGAT
>DAOWIV010000180.1 GCA_030640725.1 Methanosarcinales archaeon
ATGGAGCAGCTTTGATCGGAACTCAAACTCAAGCTGGTGTCGCAGGTGCGCCTTTGATATCGCAATGTCCTGCAGGAGGTCTTCACCATCGAGTATCTTGTGGTGCTGCTTGATGTTTAAAAATTCGATGGGGAATACATCGGCACCGTCGAGGAGTTCCTCTTTTGTCAAGAGAAGCGGTATTTCCCGGGTCCCTTTGAGTTTATGCAGTGTATCAAAGTCGATACTATTGCAGACCGCAAGGAGTGGCATCTCATCACCAGTCCGGTATTGCGCAAGTGTAATCAGATTGTCTCCCAGAATCGTCTTTATTTTTTCCGCATCTGTCTTTGTTGCCATATTATCACCATATCACCGATAATCATCCAATGATCATTAAACACCGATCTGCGGTCTGTTGCATCGCCTCACCACCCGCCACCGAATCCACCGCCTCCGGACATGCCGCCTCCGAATCCACCGAAGCCCCCACCGCCACCGAACCCGCCTCCGGATATGCCGCCACCGAACCCTCCATAGTATACGTGGCTGCGTCCCCCACCTCGCCGCCCGATAGACATCAGAATACTGAAAGCTATGATAAGGAGGAATAAAATCCCGATCCACCCATTGGAGGTGCCGGTGCTACCACGATTGTCCATGCTGTACTCGGAGATGACATCAGAATCACCTTCGAGGAGCCCTTCGATCACGAGCATTGATTCGTAGATGCCTCTACCGTATTCGCCACTTCTGAAATTGGGTACGATGATCCTATCGCCGATATTAACCTTCATGCTGTCGGTTATCACCCCTTCAAGCCCGTAGCCAACTTCAAACCGGTATTCTCGTTCTTGTTTTGCTACAAGAACCAAAAGACCGTTATCCTTATCCTTTTTACCTATGCCAGCCTCTTCGAAGAGTTTTACAGCATACATCTCTTTGGATTCGCCTTCAAGAGACTCCACAGTAACGACAGCGATCTCAACGGTCGTCGCTCCCTCGATCTTCTTTGCAAGCTCGGTTATCTTTGTTTCATAGACAGGATCGAGCATATCCGCATCATCGGTGACATAACCGGTGAGATGCGGATAATCGACGGCTGCAACCGCAGGTGAGATTGCAAGGAGGATCAGCAGGATCAATATTGTTGATGGCTTTGTCATGTTCATCGTACCACTATCTCTCGTTTACTGCATTCTAATCATATCTATCATTAACTTATGCGAACGCATACGACATGGCTTTCGCAGTTTTCATGGTTCAGGATCGAGACAGATAGTGCAGCGACAATTTAGTTTGTGGACACAATAAAAAAATCTCCATATTATACTATATATCGCTGTCGCGCGACGATTGATGAGACTCATAACATTCTTCGATTTCTCAAGAGTGCGTTCTCAAGAAGGCTTTATATAAGATGGGTTCTTATTCCCACTGCATGAAACGCGGGGAACTCCGCCATGATTTATGCACGATAACGTTTTTGGCTGATCATGTAGTGATGACGCCGAAGTATCATGGAAAGATTCCGATTGGAGACAATCGCCGCGGCACATGGGGTATCTGTAAGACCTATGAAGAGGTGAATATTGGGATGCAGGAATTGTATGCGCGGAACGATGAATCGCTATGTACAGGCTCTGTACTTAAGTGCGGGGTTTGGTGACTTCGGAGACTATCACTTTGGATAATACCTACGCACCCTTATCCAATTACTTTTAATTCACATGAATGATATGCCATTTTTTTATCTTCATTTGGCAACTGGTATTCAACAATACTCTGAAACTCATACACACCTGGATTTTCTATTCCATAACCACCTTTGCCCCTTTCAGTCCAAAAATTAGTCACTGTATCACGTGGTGGTATAGTTGGAGTATAGTTAGGTCTCCAATTGTGGTTTCTAAACACTTCTCCATTTAAATTTATTCTAATGTTATAGGACAGTATCTTAATTTCTTTATTTAGATTGTTCTTAAATATCCATACCAATTGAAACGTATCTCCCTTAGATAAATTTACAGTGTGCCCTCTCGGTTCAAAATAAGAACTAAACTCTAAGTCTGTATCAGGTTCACTGAAGCGCCGTGCTATAAAATACATAATAGCAATAAAAACCAATCCACCAACAAACACTATAGAAGAGGAAACATCACTATCCATAATACCAAACCCCTTTGCCAAAACCCAAGTAATCATTGATGTGAAGAGTATTTGCGTAGATGTGTCTTTTTTCATTTTCATTAAATAAACAACTCATCCTTTATCACCTTTATGAAACCAATTTCATGTGCGTCATCATGGATGCCCCCGAATTCATTCGGGGGTGGCACGGTCGGGGCTGCTAATGCTGGGGAATAAATGCTCGGTCAAATTGTGTGATTTTAGATCAATCCTTTCAAATTATAGAATAGGCGCACACCCGGAAGAAAATTATAAGATTTTGGTACTCATTGGAGATAGCAAATGCAAGCATATCTAAAATCAACAGATATAATTGACTGGCAGCATCCTTTAGTCTTAGAACAAGCTCTTGAATTATCAAATAATTTGGATAATCCAATTGAGATTGCAAAAAGTTGTTTTGAATGGGTTAGAGATGAAATATATCATAGTTCTGATTTTCAAATGAACCCAGTGACCTTGAAAGCATCTGAAGTATTGGAAAATAAAACTGGCTTCTGTTATGCAAAAAGTCATTTGTTAGCAGCTTTTTTGAGAGCAAATGGAATCCATTCTGGTTTATGTTATCAGCGATTAAGCATAGATGAAAATGGCCCTCCCTATTGTCTCCATGGTTTGACTGCAGTATTTCTACCCAAGATAGGATGGTACCGTATTGATCCGAGAGGCAATAAAGAAGATATTAATGCACAATTTGATCCACCTGTTGAGCATCTTGCCTTTACAGTAAAATTAAAAGGAGAAGCAGATCTTCTTGAAATATGGCCGGAGCCATTACCAAATATTGTGAGAACATTATCTAGATATAAAAAATATAAGGATGTATTAAATAATCTACCTGATATTCCATTAATTTTATAAAATTTACTTCTAATTTATAAACATGCGCCTGTATAGAACTTTACTGATTCTGATGGATTCTGTGGTCGATATCGGCAGCCCTCGTATGTGTGGAAAAGGGCGGGCGTATCTCTCTCCTTTGCGTCTCCGCGCCTTTGCGTTATATCGGAGGAAACGCAAAGACGCAAAGATTGGAAACCACAGAAAACGTCAGAACCAGGAACTTTAAAAGCAAGTAAAACGAATTAAAAATAAAAGTTCTGAGCATCCTCTTGATGCCCCGGCGCTTCCAGCCCGAGGTCGTTGACACCAAACTCATACCAATCGTAACATCATAACATTGTAACACCAATCATATGGCGCAAAATCCCACCCTCATAATCGACGACAGCATCCATAACCACGATCTGTACTACGTGACCCGGTTCCTCGCGTATGACCGGTTCTTATACTTAAACTCCGGGGAACGGGAGATTCTCCTGATCTCGCAGATGGAACTTGGTCGCGCCCGCAGCGAATCCCGGATCGATGACGTCCGCACGACCACGGATTATGACCTAATCGGGAAATCGAAACGGTACGGGCGGGAAACCGCATACAATCTGGTTGTGGCTGAACTTTTGCACGACGAGGGAATAACCCGTATCGATGTTCCGCACAACTTCCCCGTATTCCTTGCAGATGACTTGCGGAGCAGGGGATTTGAGGTTGCGCCTGCTAAGAGCAGGATTGCAGAACTACGCACCGTAAAAACCAGACGAGAGATTGAACAGATTAAAAAGGCGCAAGAGTGCTGCGAGGCTGCCATGAAGCGTGCGATCGATGCGATCCGGAGCGCAGGAGTCAGGGATGGACTGCTGGTTGATTCAGCAGATTCCGGGCGGGTTCTGACATCAGAACAGATCAGGGCGGTGATTGAGCACACCCTGATCGACTGCGGGTGCGAATCGTGCAGCACGATCGTGGCAGGTGGAAAGGACGGGGCAGAGCCGCACAACATGGGCACAGGCACGCTTAAGGCGGGCGAGAGCATCGTGATCGATATTTTCCCGTGCCTGCGAAAGGAGCGGTACTACGCAGACATGACGCGCACGGTAGCGCGGGGCAACCCTCCGCAGGCGTTGATCGAGATGTACGAGGCTGTGCTTGATGCGCAGTCAGCCGCGATTCGGGCGGTGCGTGCAGGCGTATCAGGAGATGAAGTCCACGGCGTGGTCTGCGATCTCTTTGATGATCGCGGATACAAAGATCTGTTTCCTCATTCGACCGGGCACGGGGTCGGTCTGGATGTCCATGAGGCGCCAGCAGTTGCCACCGGTGGCGAGGTGCTGAAAGCAGGGAACGTGATAACAATCGAGCCAGGGTTGTATGATCCGAGGGTTGGGGGCATCAGGCTTGAGGATCTGGTGGTGGTCACAAAGTCGGGCTGCGAGAACCTGACAAAGATGGAGAAGCGGTTTTTGGTGTGATCCCAGGGGTTGGGGCTGCTTTTCGAGAGGTTTTATATCTGAGGTGCTGACGTATAGCATACGGTAGCACGAGGAAACTCTGAGATGATCGGCATGGTAACGCTCTTGAGGGAGATCACAGTCCTATCGTCTAAGGGCTTGCCAGAAAATAACCTGTTAAAATTCGTGTCATTCGCCCATTCGTGAAATTCGTGATAAATCGGCATAAGAGATCACGAATGGCACGAATAAACGAATCGCACGAATGTTAGGGATGTGGAGTGCCATCAGCTAAACTCTGCTACTTTATTTTTCGGTGAGCACTAAGCAACCATAAGGGGCTCTTCCCTGTTTTATATGGGCACTTTAATACCTGTGATTTCCCTAAATGAGCGGAGTTCGGGTTTCAGGTTTCATGATATCCCCGCGTGGACTTTTGTTATCTATCATCCGTCAATCATAGAGATAAGTGCCCCCTCACACCTGAGCGGCTCGCCTGCCCCCATTTACGGGGGGTATGTAGTAGCCAAAGTATACTCTCGTGCCGGAGTTTTGGATTTGACCATATAAAAACACCAGGATTTCAATTCGAGCACCGTGCAGAGTAACATATCCACATGCAACATAGTTATATATACCATAACGTGAAAACCTAAAAAATAAGAGATAGATCTCCTGCGATTGGCGTTTGATCGATGATATCGGTGGGAATCATGTACATTAAGACACATACATTCGGTGAAACTCTGCTGGTTGCGATATGCGACCGTGAGTTGATCGGACAGACCCTCAGCGATGGTGCATTGACCCTTGAAGTATCCGAATTTTTCTACAAAGGCGAGATATCGACCCCAACCGAGGTCATGAATATGCTATCGCATGCAACGAGCGCCAATCTCGTTGGCAGGCGAGCTATCGAACATGCACTTGAGGGCGGCTTCATAACAGAAGACAATATGCTCATAATCGACGGCGTGCCACATGCCCAGATGATGCTGGCTGATGGCGCTCGCTAAAGAGTATGAGTGACAGGACGTGATTGACATACCAGAAGAACCCGGCAGATCAGAAGAATCCGAAGAACAGAACAATGACGACAAAACCACCAAACAGTCATCCGATGCAAGGATTTCAAGCAAAAGCATCAACACCTGGGATGAAATGGCACTGGTTAATGCAGTCATCTCAAAACATAAGCGGCTGCTCGATGCATATAGGGGCGAGTTCGAGGTTCTTGATCCAAAGGTGTCCGAACTGAAAGGGCAGTCCGGGGAGGAGCGGGGCGAGCGGGACAAGATCAACGAGCATGTTGCCGAATTGAAGGATAAGCGACAGCTGCTGTATCATCAGGCAAAACAACGCCGGATTGAGATGTTTGATCTGATCAATGCCAGCCAGAGCGCACGGAAGCACGAACAGGAGATGGCACGTCTGCAGAAAGACATCGAGACACTGGACTGGAAACTTCAGACAACGGTCATGGGTATCAGGAAGGAGCGTGAGATCGTTGAAAAGATCAAGAAACTCTCCAAACGAATCGATGAGATAAACGAGATCCGGTCCGGCGACAGCGCCGATACGGGCGATGAAACGATCAAACACATATCTGCAGAGATCGAAACGATGATAGAAGATGCAGATAAGTGCCACAACGAGATTGTTTCTATCGCAGACCAGTCCCAGGGGCACCATGAGTCGTTCGTCGAGTATGCCGAGCAACTGAAAGAGGTGCGTGGGCGGCACATCTGGCTGAAGAATCGGATCAATAGTCACATTGCTGCGGTTGATTATTGGGAGGGTACGCTGAATGCGATGACCGCACAAGAGGCAGGAGGCGATCATAATGACTGATGATTCCAATTCACCAAAAAATGCGTCGGATATGACTGAAAAGGAATTAAAGAGTCATGTCAACCTTCTCAGGCAACAGGTAGACCGTCTGAACAAGGATATACGGAAATCCATCGAAGAGATTAAATTGCATCGCGGATCGATCGATGAACTGCGGAATAAACGCGATGAATTCAATGCAAAGGTCAAGGAATACGCGACTAAGGCATCGACCTGCAGAAAGACCAGGGATACTATCAATCAGAGGATTGCCGATCTGAAAAAACCCAGAAGCGGGATACAGGAGCAGATAAACCAGCATCGGAGTCGGCTGGATCAATTGAAAGCCAAACGCGATGAGCTTAATTCGATTGCGAAGATGCAGACTTCGAGTCTTGAAAAAGCTTATGCAAACGAGCTGTATGTCTTCATTCACGCCGATATCCCGTTAAAACACGAGATCGACTCCATGGAACGGCTGAAACAACTTGGCGAGCGATTGGTCGTGAGCAGGGAAGCTGATGTGGTTCATAGCGAACTCATTCCGATCTACAAGGAGATACGGGAGATGCGCAAGACCGGCGATCAGGCACATCAGGATGTCCAGAGTCTCGCGGATGAGTCACAGACGCATCACGAGGAGTTACTCGGCATATACAAGGATCTGGACGCCCTTCGCAAGGAAGCGAACCTGTATCACACGCAATTAAAAGAGAAATACCGCATCGTCAAGCCACTCAGCAGGTCAATCGATGCAAACCAGGCAACGGTTGAGCGTATACGTGACGAATTATCCCAGTATCTTGATGCACTGAAAGGGGCGCATCTGCCGGGAGAGCGTGCGGAAACCGATACCGAACAACACGAGATCGCACTGGAGAAGTTCAAGACGACCGGGCGCATGAGCTTAAAGGAACTTCAGGTGCTGATGGAACATGATGATATCAAGTTCGATTGATACACCGGCTGTTGCGATCGACGTGGGCGCTGGAACGCAGGATATCCTGATATATGATAGTGAAAAACAGATCGAGCAGTGTTTCAAGATGGTTCTACCATCGCAGACCGCGATCGTGGCAAAACGGATCGGAAATGCCACGCATCTGGGCAGGGACATCTTTTTGACCGGGGATGTGATGGGCGGCGGTGCCTGCGTCCGTGCCGTAAAACAACATCTAAAAGGCGGGCTACAGGTCTATTCGACAGAAGCGGCTGCAAAGACGATTTACGATGATCTTGATCGCGTGCGCCGTCTTGGTGTGACCATTGTGTCGCAGAATGCAGAATCCCCCGCTGGTGCGATCCGCATCGAAACAGGAGACATCGACCTGCCTGCGATCGAACGGATGCTCGGATTGTTTGGCGTGGATATGCCGGATACGTTTGCGGTTGCCGTGCAGGATCATGGTGAAAGCATGGGCAGCAACCGCATATTCAGGTTCGAGCACTTAAGGGAAGTGATAGACAGCGGGGGCGGTCTGCGATCGTTTACATACACCCCGAAAACGATTCCCGCGTATCTCACGCGCATGGCAGCCGTCGCGCGGTCACTGTCACATGTTGGTGGTGATGTGGTTGTGATGGATACCGGACCTGCGGCAGTATTCGGAGCGGCAGGCGCAGCAGAAGATCCGGATCAGCCAATGATCGTGCTGAATATCGGAAACGGGCACACGCTCTGCGCGATACTGATGGATAACCACATCACCGGCGTATTTGAGCACCATACCCGACAGATAACCATCGAGACGCTCGATACATACATAGAAAAACTCGCAGCAGGAACGCTGACGTTTGAAGAGGTGTTTGAGAGCGGCGGGCACGGATGTCATATCAGGGACGTATCCTCCGAGATGCCGCAGATTATCGTCACAGGACCAAACCGGCACTTAGCTGAGCAGAGCAGGCACGATGTTGCTTTTGCCGCGCCGTACGGCGATATGATGCTGACAGGGTGTTTCGGGCTGATCGAAGGACTATCATTGGTACGGGGCGTGAAATCGTGACCGAAGGTGCGGACATGCAAAGAAACCGCACGCTTCACGATCACAAATGCACAGTCTGCGGTACATGGATGGAGACTACCATCAAGAAGAGTAAGAAGGGGACTGAGATCTTCATGTACTTCTGTCCTGAGTGCGGGTTCTCGTACAGTCTGCAGGATTGATCAAGCCCGCATAAACACAAGCGATACCAGAAAAGGACAATCACAAAGCCCATGCGCATTCGGGCATCACCGCATCACGACCTCTCCCGGACGCGTCGCGCTCCCGGCAGCTATCATCATGCCGACGTTGATGCTCGTGTTGATGCTGGTATGCACGCCGTCGCCCATGATCACGCCGAGCTTCCGCCTGCCGGTGTCAGTTAATCCCCCATCCATCGCCACACGGATATTTTTTCCGTCGTGCCGCAAGTTAGCGACCTTTGTTCCGGCGCCAAAGTTGCAGCCATACCCGATGACGCTATCGCCGAGATAACTGAGATGCCCAATATTCGTCCCTTCCATTATGATGCTGTTTTTAATCTCAACGGCATTTCCGATGCGCACATTATCGCCAACAGACGTGCCCGGTCTGATATAGCAGTTCGGACCGATATCACAGCCGTTTCCGATGATGGCAGGTCCTGCGATATACGAGCCATTACGGATGATGGTGTCCTCTCCGACCACAACCTCGCCTTTCAACGTGGCATAAGGCTCGACTTCGCCCGAGATTTCTGTCCTGATCCCTGATAGCAGGAATTCGTTTGCATCAAGCAGGTTCCACGGCATCCCGATGTCAATCCACATATCAAGCATCATGTAGCCAATACTGACATTATCTGATGCCAGTCTCATTATCGAATCGGTTATCTCG
>DAOWIV010000095.1 GCA_030640725.1 Methanosarcinales archaeon
GGATTGCAATTCCCAGTTCCGAAAGTTTCCAGCCAGAAGGCACCCCATCCAGCCCCCAGCCCCTGAACCGGTAGTATTCGTCCCGCGCACGCTCAAATTCGCTGCGATTGATGCCATCACCGCCAAAGAACCGGTCAGGCAGCGTGTCGTCTGCTCGTGTGAAGCCTGCACGTAGATTGAACATGCGCTCAAGATTCCATATCCGCTCACCTGTGCGCAGCAGATCTTCTGACGTGTACGGAAGTCCGGTTACAGCGCTAAGCATGTCCGAATACTCCTCGGCTGAGAGAGCGAAGGATGAGAAGCGGCACATCACAAGCGAATCCATCGCAGCCGAGAGATTCTGGAAGAGAGAGACCAGCCCCGGCTTCCCGACGAGTGTGCGGCGGTCGATCAGCTTCGGTTTGCCGATGATCTCAGGCGCAACCATGTACGCACGCGTATGACACCCGCCGCGGTTTGACGTCGCGTAGCCGAGCGCCTGCCCGAGCACACCCCGCGGATCATATCCGGGCAGTTCCAGACCTTTGACGTGTATGCTCGCGTCTCCCGCGTTCTTCGTCTCTGAATATGCCTTAGACCCCCTGCTCAATGCATCGCCGATCCCTTCCTTCTCCCCGATCATGGAGACTATTTTTGTCATTTCAGTCGTTTCGCGCGCCTCTCCACATATCTCCTGGTGACAGGCGATAGTCGAGCCGCATGAGATCGTATCCATGCCATAGTCGTTGCATATTCGGTTTGCATCCACGATTTTATCGAAATCGGTGTTATCGCAGTCAGGTCCGAACATCGCGATTGTTTCATATTCCGGAATCTCGACGCCTTCCTGCGTACTGCGTTTACATGCAACAGAGCATCTGTGGCAGGAATGCCTCTTCAATTTATCATCGTAATTTTCCTTGATGTATTCAGCAGATATTGACTCGGCAGCCACGGATTGCATATTCCTGAAGTTCCTGACCGGCATCAGCTTGAAATGATTGATCAGGTTCACGAGCGAGGGAGTTCCGTATGTCGAGAGGCTTTTTAGCGCCGGGCTTGCGCGCAGCAGCCGCATGATCTCTTCGTTAACCTCCCTGAACCGTTCCTTGTCAGCAACACCCGGTTTGCAGGTCCCGTGAAGATCGATCGCCTTCAGCCGCTTCTGCCCCATCACAGCCCCGATACCACCCCGTCCTGATGCGTGGAGGTGGTCGTTCATGATGTTTGCGAACCGGACGCATTTCTCCCCGGCGCGCCCGATACAGGCTACCCGCCCACCGTGTTCAGCCGTCAGCATGTCTGTTGTCTCGTGCACGTTTCGCCCCCACAGGCTGGACGCATCGTTGATGCTTATGTCATCATCGTCGATTCTGATGTACACCGGCGTATCAGACTCCCCGGTGATGATCAGCGCGTCAAGTCCGGCGCGTTTCAATTCGCTTCCGAAAAAGCCCCCTCCGCTTGAATCAACAATCGTGCCAGTGAGCGGTGATCTCGTTACGAAGGCATGCCGCCCCGACATCGGCGCGATGCCGGTGAGCGGACCTACTGCAAGTATAAGCGGGGCAGAAAGAGCGCCAGAGGCAGGGTCAGGGTTTGGGTCTGACATGCTACACATAAGCGCCACGCCAAGCCCTCTCCCACCGAGAAAATCTCTTGTGAGGTCTCCGGGGAGGCTGGTGCGCCTGATTGTTCCGCGATCGAGATCAATTGTAGCGATGTTTCCGGTCCAGCCGTGCATGTCCATAGATGACACCATTCTGTACTCTTACCTGTGATGGCAGATATATCTCACACATAATCTCACACATACCCGGGCGGCGGGTGATTTCGGTCATCTCCTGCGCCACAGAACAACGGCAATCCCTGCCGCCACGAAAGCGATCACGATCACCCTGACCACGATCGAAACATCCGTCCCGCAGGCTTCAGCCCCCTCTTCCCTTGTTGATCTGGTTGGAATCGATCGTGCGATCGGCGTAACCCGCGCGGTAGGCGCTGGCGTGGGTGGCAAGGGCTGTGGCATGACCGATAATTCAACAGATTGCCAGGTATACGGATCGTTTGCGATGTTATCCGCAATCCGGATTGTGTATGTCCCCACAGATGCGTTCTCGCTCGCACGAATCGTTATCTGGTACCAGGCGGTCTCGCCAACATCAAGAATCTGCGATTCCACCGGCGATATCGTGATTCCAGGCGGCAGGTCTTGATGATCCGGGAATTTGAGACTGGCGTCATAGCAGAGGTTTCCGTGGTTCGTGATCGATACGCGGGATGTTGCGATCGATCCCTGCCAGATCTCGATAGGTGGAATCGTGCCCGGCGTGGCATAATCTGTGTACGGCATGTCATCCTCCATGGCAGATGCCGCCAGAGTTACAAGCACTAACCACACCAGCAGTGCGTGGATGATCAATTTCATCGGTAGGTAATATTCGCGTCTGATAGGTGCATAAGATTTACGCCGATATCGAGGAGATTTTTTAATGCCTGTGGCTGGAGTGCCACAGTACCCGCGAAAGAACATCCGGGCACGCCCGCGGCAGTCGAGATTCAGCTCATGGTTGCCGGGAGCGTGCCATTGGGATTGGTCGGGGTCGGGAACCGCTAATCATTCGTCCCCAAACAGCCCGTCATACGTCACCGTGAACAATGCCTCGCCATCCGGCAGGTTGGGTGAGTCGACCAATTTTGCGACACGCTTATCGCCTTTTGATTTTCGCAAATATATCCGGAATGTCGAGGTGTGCCCCAGAATGTGCCCGCCAATCGGCTTTGTCGGGTCGCCAAAGAACGCGTCCGGCTTTGACATCACCTGATTAGTTATAAAGACTGCGGCATTGTTCAGATCGCCAAACCGCATGATGTTATGCAGATGCTTGTTTAATTTCTGCTGCCGATCAGAGAGCGTGCCCCTCCCGACATATTCCGCTCGGAAATGCGCGGTCAGCGAATCCACGACGAGTAAACGCACAGGCTTTTCGGTGTCTTTGAGCGAATCAGCAAGCTCGGATGCGCTTTCAACGAGGAGCATCTGGTGATTCGAATTGTATGCACGGGCAACATGGATGTTCTTGAGAAATTCCTCAGGATCAAAATCGTCGTCATATCGCTTCGACAGACCGTTTACCATCTGTTCGATCCGATCCGGTCGAAAGGTGTTCTCTGTGTCGATGAGGATCGTAGATCCATCCAGCCCACCCTGGTCAACCGATAACTGGACGTTTACTGCAATCTGATGTGCTATCTGGGTCTTTCCACACCCAAACTCACCATACACCTCGGTGATCGCCTGGGTTTCAAATCCCCCACCCATCATCTTGTCAACCTCTGCGCATCCGAGGCTGATCCTGCCGACCTCCTTCCGCCGCTCAAGGATGGCGTCTCCGGTCTCAAATCCCCCGATATCAGCGGATCTGCGGGCGGCAGCAATGATCTTGACAGCCGTCGACTCCCCGATTTCGGCGGTGTTCGCAAGTTCGGACGGTGATGCAACCGCAATCGCCTCGATGGAATTAAATCCCGCATCTTTCAGTTTCTCAGCGGTTGCAGGACCGATTCCCGGAAGTTCTTCTATGGATATTTCGTTCATAGTCATTGATCAACCTGTCTTCCGGGGTGTATTAATCGTTTAGCATGAGTGGGGTGAAAGTGAAATTTGGTTTGGAAATCCGGACTGTTTGGTGCCCAACACCGATTGCTGGCGCATTTTATCCCTGCCTGTTGGCAATTGTGCCCTTTGGCAGATGGGCAGTCAATGCACTGCACTTAAGCACGTCATCTGCGCCATACCGCAGTTTGATCGTGCGGCTTCTGCCGTGCACGCCGGTGGTCGTGAGATCGGCGTCGATCAGTCGCAGGGACACGAGTTTGTTTAACATCGTGTGAAATTTTGTGTATCCAAGCCCCATCGATTCGTGAAATGCAGCATACGCGTCACCTGCTGTTGATGCCAAACTCTTTTTCTCTGCGAGAATCGTCTGCTCTTAACGATAACAAACACTTGAGCCCACAACTTCGGCTCAATTAAATAATTTTGTTGATGCATTCTGTACATCCCTTCTTTTCTCCGAATCAAAGATCGAATCATCTAAGTCTTTAAGGATGTCTTTTTTATTTTTAATACAGATTAGATTAAGGAACCTTTTGAGAGACAAACGTGCATATTTTTCCACGAGTCCAATTTCTGCATTATACCATTCATCAAATAAATTTTTAATTTTTTCATCTTGTAGTGATAACTCAATTATTCTATGTGAAGATTGTGCCGCATATCTGTCTTTGAAATAATGCTTACCAAATTTATTAATATTGCTCCCTTGAAAAGAACTTAGAGATATCCCCATCTTATCAAATTCTTTCTTATCTACTGTATGTTTAAATAACGACCCGTGAACAAGAACGCTTCTCAAATTGTATGAGTCTTTGATATTTGAGAATATCTCTTGCCTATTTTGTTCATCTTCCCCTAATAAAGTAGCTACTCTATTAGAAATTCTATACGCGAGTTCTGCTTTGTCTGTGAGATATAGAGCTTCAAAGACGATCATGTAGTCAATTAATTTATCTTCATTAGTCTCTCTTTCTTTTGCAAAATTA
>DAOWIV010000049.1 GCA_030640725.1 Methanosarcinales archaeon
ATTGAGGATGACTACTATGAGTCGCAACGCATCAGAAAACCCAGCAGGGATTGAAACTCATATATAACACACAAGAGGTACAACAATGAACGAAAATCTCGATAGGTTAAGGCACGGATGGTTCCCGCGACAGGATGCATACTGGTTCTGGTGGCTCATTGCGGACATTGTTGTGCTGGTGTCGATTGTGAAGCTCGTGGTGACGGATAAGTTGCGCGTAAAACGCAAAGTTTAAGAGCGGGGCACAACATAGTGATAGTATCACTACCATCAACAATAGGAGACCACTGAACAATGCCACAAATATACATTCGAGAAGATCAATACGATGAGATTGTAGCACTCGATTTCGATACCAGGGACGAGTCCCTGGAGTTCATCAGGGAAGCAATCGATGCCGGACTGAAGAAGGAACGCAGGAAGCGAAAGAGAGATCAATAGCTGACCTGCGCCGCAGAAACAGCGTCTTTTTTGAGCGCACATCGCGCTCTGCCGGCTGAGCATGTGGCGGCTCGCCGGCATCCAAAACTTTTATATACAGTGAGTATCCTATTCATAGTGTCAGTGATAACAACAACATCACGGCAAGGAGGTCACAACAATTGCCTCAAGTATATATAAGAGACGACGTGTATCACAGTATCATTGAACTCGGGATCAAGAAGCGCGAGGATATTCGTGATTTTGTGAATGACGCCGTCCAAGGAACCGTATTGAAAAAACAGGAAATGAAACAGGAGGAAACTAAGGATGAATAAATCAATAGGAACTCTAATAACCGCACTACTGATACTGCTTCTGGCAGGGTTAGCGATGTGCGCAACACCTGAACCTGTGAGCGTTCAGGCGAACGACGTCGTAAAAGACGCGATAACAATGGAGCCTGTGGTGATCGATGGTCACGGAACAGGACTCGTGATCCCGGAGGCTTTGAAGGGATCGAACTTTGTGGTACCGGAACCGGTATCACCGAATCTGATGGTAGGGCAACTACCGACAGCATTCGATTGGCGCGACAGTGGTAAAGTGACGCCTGTGAAGGATCAGGGTGGATGCGGAGCATGTTATGCCTTTGCAACGCTCGGGATGATCGAAGGTGACGTACTTGTCGATAGCGGACCGGAGTATGACTTCTCGGAAGAGCAGGCGAAGGAATGTACTTGGGAAGCCATTAACGGCATATCAAACTGTTCAACCGGTGGATGGGATGATTGGGTCATTAATCTGCTTACGAGAGTAGGAATAGTGCTCGAAGCCGATGATCCGTACCATCCTTGTGATACCAGTTGCAATTCTTCAACAACACCAGTAGAGCGAGTGACCGATTGGTATACGCTTTCAGGATACGGTTCCCCGGATACTACCATGCTGAAGTCTTACATCTACACCTACGGACCGATATTCACGACGCTTGATGCAGGCTGTCTGTCGGGGTATACCGGCGGCATCATTCCTGATTCAGGAAATACCCATGTCAACCATGCTGTAGTAATCGTAGGATGGAATGATACACCAGGATACTGGATCGTGAAGAACTCGTGGGGCATCTGGGGCGAATCTGGATACTTCCGAATAGCGTATGGTGCGAACATGATCGGATCGTATTCGTCCGTTATGAGTGGATACGAAGGCTACCAAGCGAATGTCCGAACAGAGAACTATGATGAATCTGGCTGGCAGAGCGCATGTGGATACGTCGGGCAGAATGATACATGGGGGCTTTGTAAGTTCAATGGAATATCCGATGAAGAAGTCACAGCCATTGAATTCTGGACAACTGGTAGCACATCGGATGTTGATCTATATCTGTATGACAGCTTTGATGGATCGAATCTCGGAACAGAACTGTGGAACGTCACCAATTTGAGTTTCAATGAGCCCGGATACCACTCAGTAGAAGTTGATCCCCCGGTTGCATCTGATACGGTTGTCGTTGTTGCTCATATCACGAACATCAACTCAGTCTATGGCGGACCTTACTTGTATCCGATAGCAACTGACTATAACGATGTCATCGAATCAGGCAAGACTTACACCAGTTATGCTGGATCTGGCGGATCATGGACAGATGTGGGATCATATCCCGGTGTAGATGTTGCACTTCGGATCAGAGTTTGTGATACTGAAGATCCGGAGTGCGAAGACATCTGCAGCGGATACGATCTCTGGTCGCAGTTCTGGAACGGTGAAGAATGCGTGCTCGATGAGTTGCTCGAAGTGAATAGTACCGAATGCGGCTATGATCCATGCTGGGACGTGACCTGCAACGACACGGTTTGTGTTGGCTACGATCTGTACAACATGACTTGTGAAGACGGGGAATGTGTGCCGTACATACTGATCGAAGCGAACAGCACCGATTGTGGTTATATCCCACCAGGCGGTACGCCGTGTGAAGAAACCGGCGTTGTCGTGCTGGAGAATCTGGATGGTGATCTCAACGCCACAGTAACGTTCGATCCGGTCGGTGAATTATTCAATTTCACGGTCGAGGGTAATGTTGGAACGTGCGGGTGCTACTACCTGATCTATTATGCAGATCCCATGGCTGGAAACCACCCCGGCTCTTGCATTGCAGACATCGTTGCCGATCAGAATGGTGACATTGTTGTGGTGACCCCGCGTAACGGCAGCGAGCTTAATATGAACTTGCCGGAGCCGGAGGATGACAACATCGACAACTGTGGTGCCCGTCTCTGGATCGTTCCGTGCGCCGCTTACAATGACTCATCA
>DAOWIV010000006.1 GCA_030640725.1 Methanosarcinales archaeon
ACAGATGCGAGCCAGCCTGTGAATCCTGTAAGTTCGTCCGAAGACTACGTCGAGGGACAGAAGATGGAGGTCGAGACAGCGACGTTCAAGACCGGATTATCATCCTCCGGCGCTCCGATGATGGCGATCATCGCTGTGATCGCGATTCTTGCGCTGATCAGCGTCGGGCTAAGGTTTAAACGCAAGTAGCTATGATATATCCCAGACAAACATGACAGACACAACCAGCCTCATCGCGTTCAGCGTTCTGATCGGAATCGCAGTCCTTGCCCTCAAGACCGGGCTTGGCTGCGGTTTTGCGAGCCTCTCGCGAAGGGAGGTCGTATATCTTGCAACCGTCTATCTCGTGGTCTCGATCATCATGGGCTACCTTGTCGGGATCATTCCGCTTGATCTGACGCAGAACATCCTTGCGATGGGGGTCGCGATGCACCTCATAATCGCAGTCGGGCTGATCTACTTTGGAATCCACACAAAGAGAGAATGGTTATCTCAGAGGCGAGATCTTTCGAGAAAGACGTTTCTCTGGCTCTCGATACCATGTCCGGTATGCCTGACCGCGACGTTCCTTGCATGTACTGTGCTTGCAGGCGCGATTGATCGAAGCAACATCGCGATCGGCGCAATTGTAGGATTGGTCTTCTTCGCAGGAATCATCATCGCGTCGTTCTCTGTTTCATTCCTTGCGGAGCGATTCGGCAGCAAGGATCCTTCCGCGCTCGGAACAACGATGATTCTCTTCGGACTATTCTACCTGCTTTCGCCGCTCGTGATCCCTGCGTACATGCAGGCGCAGACGATACCTATCGCATCAATTCCCATGAACTTGGGCGAGACTGCGCTCTCGTTTGCGCTGATGGCTGCGCTTGGTATGATCGGTTTTGTGGGCTTCAGGCGCAGAAGATCTAAGGATTTGGAGAACTGAAACGGAGGAAAAATGGATATACCTTCAGGAATATTCGGAACAATGTTCATGATCTCAAATTCGCTGCTCTACCCCGTGGTCCTCGTCCTGCTCGGCTTGATCGCGTGGTCGTTTATCTCGGTTGGGCAGTTCGTATCAGAGTACACCGCACGAAGTAGGGATTCAAGTAGGCTCAAGACGGGTTGCAGGGATGCGAAGACGAAGATCGAAAAAGGAGATCTGAACGGGGCGGCAGCAGTTCTTACAGGCAGCGGATCGAACGATCTATTAAAGAGGTTCACAAAAGACATTTCAGAGATTCTTGATGTGGAAAATTTCCCGGTTGAGGCAGAGAAGCTGCTCCAGGACTACGAACTGAAGATCGCGGGTGAACTGATGCAGTCGAGACTGGTGTCACGGGTTGGTCCGATGCTGGGGCTTATGGGAACGCTGATCCCGATGGGTCCTGCGCTGATCGGCTTATCATCAGGAAACGTACAGCAACTCGCTGAAAATCTCGTTATCGCATTCGCAACAACGGTTCTCGGTCTTCTGGCGGGAGGCGTTGCGTATTGCACCCTGCTTGTTAAGAAGAAGTGGTACACGCAGGACTTAAGCGACATGGAGTATGTTGTGGAGGTATTGAGGTGAGATCAACCCGGAAGCGGATCGTTCTGGACGACGAAGAGGATCCTCTGGGCGGCGTTGCAAACCTCTTTGACGCTGCGATGGTCTTTGCTGTGGCGCTCCTTGTTGCGCTTGTTGTCTCCTACAACGTGCCAGAGCTTCTTGATGCTGATGCAAGCGTCACGATTGTTAAAAATCCCGGAGACCCAAATATGCAGGTCATAATCAAGGATAAGGAGACGATAAAGGTGATGAACATGACCGAGCAGATCATGGGCGGTCAGGGAAGCAAGATCGGGACTGCGTACCGGCTGGAGACCGGGGAGGTGATCTATATGCCTGAGAATGGGACCGGGTGAGAATGCGGGGTTGGGACCGGAACCCAAGTATCATGATGATGACTGATCGTGCATGTTTAGCCAACCAGCTTCGCCCGCATCATCCGGAGCTGCCCCGAGTCCCAGGATGCCCTGCGATCCATCACAGAACAGGGCTGATCAGAGCGTTTAAACGATTTTTTCACAAAAA
>DAOWIV010000293.1 GCA_030640725.1 Methanosarcinales archaeon
ATCGACGTAAAACACCCGGAGGCTTTTTCAGATAGTGTCGTTCAGAGCATTTTTTTGGCAGATCAGTGATCGCGGTCTATGCCACATTCCACCACACCCCCCTCCAGACAGATTGTCTGCGTGGGATATGCGATCTCAACACCCATCTCTTCGAGAAGGCGCATGATCTTGAGGTTGAACTCCTCGCGAACCGCAAGGAACTCATCCCACACCGTCGTCCTTGTGAAGCAGTATATGAAGATATCAAGCGAGTACGCACCGAAATCCGTGAAGTGAACCATGTAGAAGGTGTGATCGAAATCGGAGTCTTCTTTTATGATCTGTTTGATCCCCTCGACCACCTCCTCCATCTGTTTCCTGCTCGTTTTGTACGATACGCCGAGATAGAACTTTATTCGCCGTTTTTTCATCCTTGTGAAGTTTATAATGTCGGATCTGATGAACCGGCTGTTTGGAACGGTCACGAGCGCCTGATCAAACCTGCGTATCCGTGTGGACCGGAGCCCCACGTCTTCAACAGTTCCCTCCACATCCCCGACCTTAATCCAGTCGCCAATGTGAAAAGACCGGTCGGAGAAGACCGTGATCGATCCGAAGATGTTGCTCACAGTCTCCTGCGCTGCCAGAGCGAGCGCAAGCCCGCCGATGCCGAGACCCGCCAGAAGCGATGCGATGTTGCAACCAAGGTTATCCATCAGGGCAAGGATCGTGATCGTCACCACAACGACTTTGAGGCTCTTTATGAGCAGCGGCGCCAGTTGCTCATCGAGTTTCGTCTCTGTCTTCCGTGTCACTTTATACAGCTGGTGGGCGACGACATTGATCAGGTTGAGCAGGAGCAGGAGAATTACGAACGCAAATGCAATCGTGAAGAAGAAATGAAGGATCCATGCGATATCAAAGATCCCTATCTGATCCGGAAGATGCAGCGAAGCGATGGCAGTGTATGTTCCACAGACCAAGATCAGGTAGCCGAGAGGTGATTTGAATGCGACTACGAGCAGGTCATCAATCTCGGTCTTCGTCTTTTTGGCAAGCTCTGCCAGTCTCTTCTCGAAGATGTAGAGGCTGAGTTTTCGCATGACAAGGGTCAAGAAGATGATCAAAAAGAAAATGATCATGGCATCTGGTGAAACACCAAATGAATATTGGTCGAACATGCTCCTGATGTCTTCAAACATGATTGTACCATTTATTGTTGATGGCTTATGAATTTTTCACGTGCCCTTCCGGTGAGACTCTTCCGGGATTTGCCCCCACTACCGGGCGCGCTTCTACGCAGCCACCCCAAACGTCGGATCGCGCTCGGTCCAGTCACCATCGCTGTCCGTATCAAGCCCGTCAGTCCGCCGCTGCCATGATAATCCTTCTGCCGAATGCGTGTAAGCGATACTCCAGTCAACTTCCTCGCCATCACGATACAAAAGCACCTGCCCGCCGCTGTTATCGAGTTGTATCTCCTGTGTCAGGTAATACCCATGTGCCTCGATCATCTTGCCTGCTGGAATTTCGTGCGTGTCACCATCCTCGTTCTTGATAACCCAGCCGCGGAGGTCAACAGACTCGTCGCCGCAGTTGTAACAGTTCAGTGGTCTCGTTCCCGCGATCAGTCCCTATGGGGTATCTGTGGTGATGCCAGAATCAGTAACTACCATTTGCAGGATCATTAATGCATCGAGCGATGTTACTCTGTCGTCGCTGCTCATGTCCGCAATATCGCTGTATTCACCGCGGACAGCCATCCGGAGCGCGATTGCGGCGTCTGCGGGGGTGATTTTATTGTCGCGGTTGAGGTCGCCTTTCCGTGGCGGAGTCCATGGCTGCATAAGTGGGAAGCGGTCGATGCTGCCGCCGCCCGGGATCGGGTGGGGGTCGTCGCCGATGCCGTCTGTGTTATCGTCGGTGCCATTGTAGTCGGAGTAGTAGTTGCCCTCGGAGCCGGAGTCCCACTGGTTGGCACTGCCCGCATCGTATGCATTATCCTGTGTGTTGTTGATGAGGTTGTTGTGGTAGAATATGTTGCCGTTACTCGAGCCCCGCAGGGCGATGCCGTAGTTGTTATCTGAAGCTATGTTGGCTGTGAACACATTATCATCAGAGTACTGAAGACGGATGCCGCAGTCACATAACCGTATCTCATTATCAGTCACGATGCCGCCGTCTGCATGATTTAATCTGATTCCCGCTATTGGCCATAACCCCGTCGCTTCTTCAACGAAAGCACCAGTATTAGTCCCAAGCAGATGATCATCGAAAAGGACGTATCTAATCTGAACAAAAGTTGACCCTGTTTCTCTGAACATACCAAC
>DAOWIV010000040.1 GCA_030640725.1 Methanosarcinales archaeon
AGGCAAGTTCGGGATGTGGGGCGTCTTTTGGGATTGTTATTGCATAGAAGATCGGTTTGCCGGTTCGTCTGGTCCCAACAGACGTGAAACGCTGAAATCCAAGATCAACACTGACCTTCTCGTACATATTCTCGTTATCAGGGGAACTTAAGTCAATTTCGGGGGGCAGCTCAACAAACCGCAGCCCATGCTGCTCGGAAACGCTCCGGTACTCAAAGGTATAGTCAATCTCTCCAAGCTCGAGCAGCGCCAGGAGCTGCACGCTTCCGCCCCTGATAACAACTTTTTTTGCTCGCGGATCAAGTATCTCGGGCACAACCACGGTTGCGGTGTCACCGTCTCTAACAACAGAGAATGTGGGGTCGAAGTTGCATGCGATCAGGTTCCGGAAGATTGTCTGGTTGTCATAGTATGATTCAGCCAGTTGTGCCACCATCAGCGTTCTATACCCACATGCATCGAGCATGGGATTTGAGAATCCGAACGTAACATCAGGTCGCGTAAGAATCTCGTACCAGTTCGAGTCGTTGATCACGCTAGCGTATCTGCTCCTGTTAGTGTATGCGATCACCATCCGGTTTGTCGCAAACCGCACGTGCCAGTCTGCGTATGCGGGATACATCATATCGGGAATCAGGTTTTCGTCTGCAACCACGAGCACGTCCACAGCCCGGTGGATATCTGTCACCTGCCTGATCGCTTGGATGCTTCCGTGTCCTTCCATCTGCACATCAACACCGGGATTCTGGCTTTCGAATTGTTTTTCCATCTCTGCGAAGGGTATGACCAGACTTCCTGCATGGACAACCAGCAGTTCCGTTTTCTTTGAATTATCTGGCAGGAATGTGGCTGCAACAATCACAGCGGTGATTAATACCAGAACTACTATCGGTGTCGCTTTCATTTCGTAATCTCGATTGTGTCCACCCACTGGACCCAGTAATGCCCTTCTGTCAGGAGTTTACCATTTGAAACGATGGCAACCCTGAGCGGTCCGCCCGTATCCACGGAAAGCGGAGCCCCATCCTGCTCATACATCAGCATCACCTCAGGATCGGTGTGCGGAACCTCCCTCATCGTCGCAGGGTTGTAGGTGACAAAATCGCCCCGGACCTGATCGCGGGTGAAGACCATCAGGTATCCGTCAGACGCACGTATCCGTACAGTGTCGGTTGCGTTGATCCCACCAACAAGGTCACACAGTTCTTCTAAGGAGACTCCTTTGCATTCAAACGGTCCGTTTACGATGCCAACGGTCGTGAAGAATCCGCCACGCCCCTCGCAGGAGGACATCGCCCTAATTTCATCATACGAGAGCACCCGCTCGCAATCGCCGATCAATGTCAGGTTGCACTCGATCATCTCATCCTCGATTCCGGATTGGTGCAGACATGCAGTTGCAGCGATTGCAATGATGCATATCGTAAGAATTGGAATTGCGAGTTTCATCGCCCCAGCCCCCTCTGCCTCAAGATGAACGCGATCGACAGCAATCCGATGGTTGCGGACACGGTTCCAAAACCAGGTGCCTGACTTGATTCGGGTGTTTGCGTGGGCATCGACTTTACCGGACCGCCAGAATCTCCGGTGTAGCCGCCTGCATATATCCGGATCTCATCGACCCATCTCACCGAAAGCCCGCTCGTTGATGGTTTGAGGTCTCCGAAGAAGTGCTGGCTCTTCAGGGGCAGGCATTCGTGCATGTCCCAGTTCCCGAAGACATTGTCATCTGCGAAGAAGACAAGGCGCAATCCCGCGAAATAGTCGGGCGGATATCCGGTCTCGCTGCCGTACCAGCAGAGAACGATCTGCCCCTGCCTCTGTTGCGGTGAATAGACATTCGCGTAGTCGAACTCCACGTGGTAGCCGTCTGCTGCATGGATCATGACATCGTCGCCCGGCGAGGCGCCGCCCACCAGATCGCACAGATCCCGGATATTCGTACCCTTGACAGCACCCTTGTCCTTGAAGTTTGTTGTTTCATTTTCGTCCCATTTATCGCCCTCGAAGACCGGTCCCTGGTGGTAGTAATGCGTTGTTCCGTCTCCGTGAACTGGTAAATTCGCTTCCATCCATTGGTATGTTACAGTCGTCTCGTTCAGGACTGATCCATCCTCGGCATGTAGTACCACGTGAACTGATTCCGTCTGCCCGGCTGCGTGGGATGTCGCGCAGAGAAGTAGCATGAGCAGGAAGAATATGGGGGGCAGAAGCGTTTTTTGAGTGCGTCCGGTGGGGTGGAGTCTGAAGAAACGACAACCGAAACGACAACCGGAATGACAACCACTAAGCGATGGCATAATACGCACCTCTGCCTCTACCTTCCGGTTCAATTATCCACAATATTTCTCGCTTCATTTCACACCACTCTTCGCCTAATTATACCGGATACCGCCACAACAACAACCGCAAGCAACCCCCCAAACCCCGGCGACTCCGGCGTCGGCTTTGGTTTCGGCGGTGTTTCAGATGGCGAGTTGGGGGGTGAATGTAGGGAAAGTGCTGGCGATGGGGGCGGAGACGGTGCTGGCGTTGACGTCGGCGTCGATAACACCGCGGTTGGCGTCTCAATCGGCGCAGGTTCTGGACCTGCCACGATCACGTCCGCAACTCCCACCACACCTCCTGCCCCTGCGCTCACCACAGTCTCGCCAGCCGAGACCGCAGCAAACACCCCTGCGCGATTGACTGTCCC
>DAOWIV010000018.1 GCA_030640725.1 Methanosarcinales archaeon
GATGAGGAGATGGCACGCGAGGTGAGCATCGAGCTGATGGATACGCTTCAGGAAACCGATAAGAAGATCGTTGTGATTGCGTCTTCCGATTTTACGCATTATGAGCCTGCCCAAGACGCATACGACACCGATCATTACGTGATCGAGCCGCTGCTTGAACTAAACGTCAGCGAGTTTTATTCGCGCATCAGGCAGCGAAACGCATCGATATGCGGGTATGGTCCGATCGCGGTTATGATGCGCCTTTGCAGGGGGCTTGGCGCGAATTCTGGCAGACTGCTTGCGTATTCGAACAGCGGCGATGTCCAGCCAATGGCAGAGGTGGTCGGGTATGCTGGAATCGTGGTCGGGGACTGGTAAATTAATGACGCTGGCAATAATCCCTGTTAATACCCCAAAACAAACGACGTCACACCATAAAAGATCAGATCCCCGAAAACAACGGCGGCGACGAAACCTGCCGTGATCGGGATCATGAATGGCAGTCCCGGAGTCACCCAGACCCGGGTCCCGATTAGTCCCTCTAATCTGAAGCCTTCCAACCGCTTTAGTACAGGATCATCGATGACAACTCCGGTTCTTCTAAATTCTGCCGTTACCACGCCGTTTTCATAGACATAATCCTCAATTAGTTTGATATGCCTATTCTTCAGATCAGTTATCCTACATTTGTATCCAACGATCAGATACCACGGCTTTTCTAAAATCTCGCGCACAGAAAGCGTGCACAGATTATACAGGAGGATGCCAAGCGGCACAATGACCGCGAGCAGAACAGCGTTTACGAGCGTACTGAATGCGAATATGTTGAGCGGCGGTGTGCCAATGATCGGAAATGTGTATCCAGACACCTCGATATCCGGAAAGACCGGAAATATGAACGCCAGTGCGATCAGTGCTTTTGCATCCGCACCTCCGAATGCACCGAGCCGGAATAATACATACACAAATAAATAAACGCATGTTACTGCGACAATCGTATAACAAACATATTTCGTGCCCTCTATGAGCGCGTCCGCAATCACGAGCGGCAGCGCCACAACAAAGACCACACCCCATAGCTCATTTGGCACGGTTCTGGTCTGCAAGTCAGTGCGGCATGAATATAATAAGAAAGACATACAAACAAGCAACTTTAGTAAATCAATCATACCCATGCTCCAGTGATATACTCAAGTTTCTGCGGCGTTTCCACGATCGGGACACTCCCATATATCCCAATCTGTCCACCCGCGATAATTAAACCTCCGGTGATCGATTCCACCCCGCCGACAATCGAGAACGCATCCTTGATCGATGCCGCGCCGTCCACTGCATTCCCGACCGCAGTAGCCGCCGCATCCGCAAGAGAAACGTCATCCGAAAGTACTGTTACGGCATCAGCGTTTCCAAAACTGATCGAGTGCCCGATTCTGCCTGACGATGTGCATATACCAAGAATCGAGTCACGCGGCTCGATTTCAAGCCCGATGCTGACATCGGTCCCGGATTCGCCTGCATAGATCCCGACGATGACTGTTTCATCGTTGATAAGAGCAATGTCGCCGCCGTTGTCAACGATCGCGTACGTTGCGCCAGCTCTTATCATTGTTTCCACCGCCATTGACGCGATCGTGCCTGCAACAGCGCTCATCGGTCCGATGCCAAGTATATTTGCCGCGTTGATCATCCTTCCTGCGATCTCAGGAACATCAGAAGCGTCAGGGTGGATAGGTCGGTATTTATCAAGTGTGATAGCGAAGAACGGGTCTTTCCGGATGAATTCTTCCAGATCGGATCTGCACGACCTGATCGCATCTTTTGCGACCGGCATGTATTCTTTTTCAGAACTGATCGTGACAATTGTCTCTCTGAGTTGAAAGCGTTCCCGTGCGTGCTTGTTTGGTTGGCTGCGGTCGGTTTTGTGCATGATTATAGTCAATAGTTATTTGCAGGAATGTATCTACCACTGCTCATGCCTATTGCATATAACCATGACCATAATCGGACCGGGTGACCTTACGCCCTGCCTCGCACCATAATCAGCCGGTTGATCGCATTTACGAGCGCCTCGACAGACGCCATCACGATATCCTCTCTTGCGGCGCGTGCATTCACGATCCTGCCATCGGCATCCTCCACAGCAATCGTCACCTCTGCAAGAGCATCAGAGCCTCCTGAGATCGCTTCGAGCTTGAAATCCTGCAGGTGGACCTTTGTTCCTTCGCCGAGCAGATTCTGCACCGCACCGAGTGCTGCATCCACAGGACCGACGCCGGTGTTTGCAACGACCCTCAGCTCTCCGCCGACGTACGCTTTCACAGCCGCAGTCGGCGTGATGATGTTTCCGGTCATCACCGAGACCTCCTTTAAATCGATGAACTGCTCCTTTTTAGAGACCTCTCCAAGAATGGTTTCGGTTATGGCGTAGAGATCTGCATCTGTGACCGGTTTTCCCTTATCTCCAAGTTCCTTGATCCGGTTTAATATCTCTGCGAGCTGTTCATTGGTTGTCTGGAATCCTGCCGCCTCGATCGCCAGTTTTACAGCGTGCCTGCCCGCGTGTTTTCCAAGAACGATCCTGCGCTTGTGCCCGACCATCTCAGGCGTCATCACTCCCGGCTCAAACGTGTCGGTGCGCACGAGCACGCCATGCGTGTGGATGCCTGATTCATGCGCAAACGCGTTCTCCCCGACAATCGGCATCAACTGTGGGATTCGGACGCCTGTGCACTGCTCGACTATGCGCGATGTCTCGAAGAGGTACTCGGTCTCGATGTTTGTTTTTGCGCCATAGATCGTGTGCAGGATCATCACAGTCTCTGCAAGGTCAGCGTTTCCTGCACGCTCTCCAAGTCCGTTGATCGTCACCTGAACCTGACTTGCGCCTGCTTCGATGGCAGCGGTGCTGTTTGCAACCGCAAGCCCGTAGTCGTTGTGGCAGTGTGTATCAAGAGGCACCGAGACCGTTTCCGCGATGTCCCGGATCAGGCGGTACATCATGGATGGCACCATCACGCCCACCGTGTCAGGAACATTGATGACGTCGCAGCCAGCCTGCTCGACAGCCCGGTGTATTTGGGTCAGGTAATCGATATCGGTTCTGGTCGCATCCATTGCCGAGAACATACAGGTTACGCCGTGATCCTTGATGTGCTGCACCGCAGAAACAGCAAGCTCCACGACCTCTTCCCTGGACTTCTCGATGGTGTGTATCCGCTGGACATCGGACGTGGATACAAAGGTATGCACCATATCAACATCGCAATCGAGACACGCGTCGATATCCTTCGTTATCACCCGTGATAACCCGCATATCTGTGAATTAAGACCCAATTTCGCAATCCGGGTGACTGCATCCTTTTCACCCGGAGATGCGATCGGAAAACCTGCCTCGATGATGTCAACACCGAGTTTATCCAGTTGCTCTGCGATGATAAGTTTCTGCCGGATACCAAGTGATACGCCAGGCGTCTGCTCGCCATCTCGTAGCGTGGTATCAAATATACGTACAAACTTGTCCCGGAGTTCTTCGTTGCGATAAATCATGGACATCACTACACAATGTTAGTTGTGCGACGGTATCAAAGCGTTGCATGGTGCCGATCTGTGTAATATTTACAATATCGGCGATCTCTGACCCGCCGTAATGTCCAAATGATGCGGTTATTGTGTATAAATCTTTTTCCGGGTTTGCGGTTTGCAAGTAGCTTGTTGATTCGGATAGTGCGCCAGAAAATAATAAAAACCCATCTATTGATGCAACCGAAAGTTTAATAACCACCCGAACCGAAATGTACAGACTGGCACATCGTTGAGGGGGTGCATATCACATGGCTATGATAACCACACTTAACAAGACACTATCCGATTTACATACGGATTCTTCGATCGAAGCGAGTGCGATAGTGAGTCGGAATGGGATACTGGTTGCATCGAATGCGCCGGGTGATGCACGAGCATTCGCAGCGATGGCGGCAACCGTGCTCGGCGCTGCTGAGATCACAGCCGAGGGCTTGGAGCGGGAAGTGCCAAAGCGGATGATCGTGGAATCAAGGCACGGGCGATTGATCATTATGGGGGCGGGCAGAAAGATGTTGCTGGTGACACTGGTCAAACCAAACGCCAATCTGGGCATGTTGCTAATGCAACTCGATGCGACGGTCGGAGAGATCGTAGAGACTGTGGAGCAGGTCCCGATTGCTCACAGGTCCACGCCAGTTGCACCCATGAGCATCTCTTCATAACCACCCGCCACATTGGCGGATGTGATATGGTTTTTGGTAACATTTATATCTGAACGACGGGTTGATAATCCACATCCACCTATAAGGAGGGTTTTAGCATGGATTATGCGGAAATGTCAGATAAACTTGTAAACCTATTGGGACTGAACGGAAAACCGATAGCAGTCTCACTCATAAAGAGAGAAGAAGACATCCCTGGAAACCTGTCAGAGATCGAGTCGCCGCGGCGGTACTGTCAGATGCTTCAGGATGCCAGATTCGAAGATACCGTGAGCCTTGCGACAGCAGGCACGCACGCATGTAAGGGCGGCGCGACAGCCATCGGGCTGATTGAGTACGGACCAAACCTCAAAACCGGCGCGCTATATCACTATAAGTTGAATAAGGAAGTCTCGCTCGGCGTTGCCAAGCGCGTGGTTGATCAGATGCCGAGACCTGCGCCCGGATCGGCGGTTGCAACCATCGTTGCGCCGCTTGACAGGGCGCCGACTGATCCTGACGGCGCAAGACCCGATGTGATCGTGGTCATGGCTGGCGTGCTTGCGGCAAGGCGGATCGTTCAGGCGGTGATCTACAGGCACGGCGGACGGTTCAACGCAAACTTCGCAGGCATACAATCAACATGTGCGGATGCCACAGGCTATCCCTACATCTCAGGAAATATCAACGTCTCGATCGGATGCGATGGCGCAGCCAAGAACGCAGGGCTCGCAGATGATGAACTCGTGGTCGGCATACCAGCAGAACTGCTCGAAGAGGTCACAGAGACGCTGAGCGAATGTGCACCAGGATGGGATGCCTGGCAGAAGGGACGCATCAGCTACGTCAGAAAGAATATCTGAAACAAAGAGTAAAACGGTGAAGGGATTAGCCCCCTTCATTCGTATTTTTCATTTACAAAAAAGTATATCGCCAGCCCCACCCGGAGGGCATTTCTCACTCGCAAACTTTTCACAAAAGTTTGATCAAAAACTGGCTTCCAATCCCGGAGGGCATTTCCATTCGTCATCGGTTAAGCCCACCATTCGCTCCTGAAACGGTATCGGTCGACATGCGGATCAAGCGCGTGACTTGAATAGACGCCGA
>DAOWIV010000290.1 GCA_030640725.1 Methanosarcinales archaeon
ATTGCGATCGCACCCCCGATCAGGAAGATCGGAAACTCGTAATCAGTGAATGTGAGGACCCACGCGACCAAAACCAGGATCAACATGCTTCCGCTGAGGCAGATCGCGCCTGTGGGGCTTCTCCGGGCAGCTTTATCTGACGACGTAATGATTCTAAATAGCTTGCTTGACATCGGCAGCAGCAGAACAGAGAAGAACAGCCCGAGCAACAGCAGCACGAGGTATTGTATGGGAACAAACGGGAATACCAGTACGATCATCCCGATTAAGACATGAATCGTCTGCCTTTTGTATTCATGCTTGATGTTCAGGTGCATCGCAGTCATTCAGTCGTATCTCTTGCGTTTACGGCAATAAGGTTAATCCCTTCTGTGGTGATACAAAACGTCTGATATTTCAGCCAGTCTGGCGGCTGGAAGTTCTTCAGGTCGCATGTTCAGCAGATCATCGGGCAATCCAAGGTTCCTGACACTGGTAAATGCTGCAATCGAGTTCTTCAGCTTCTTTCTGCGCTGCGAGAAGACCGCTGTCAGGAATCCGGAGAAGAAGTTGCGGTCAGCCACCTCGTATTCGGGCGTGCGGGGCACGAGACGCACGATTGCGGACCTCACGCCCGGTTGCGGGGAGAACGCGGTGGGTGGCACGATTTCAAGCAGCTCCACATCAGCAAGGTACTGAACACAGATCGAAAGCTTTCCGTAATCCTTTGATCCGTGTGATGCAGCCAGTCGTCTCGCAAATTCGTACTGATACATCAGAATTGCCTCTTCAAATGGATGTTTCAGTAATTTGAACGTGATCTTTGAAGATATCGAATAAGGCAGGTTCGAAACGACTTTATTGAACCGTGCGAACTGTGAGAACTCTATCTTCAGCGCGTCACCGTGCACCACTTCCACCACCCCGGCGCCTGTGTCCTTGAATCGCTGGACGAGTGATCTTGCCATGGATGCGTCAGATTCGATTGCGATCACCTTACATGCGTGCTCCGCGAGTTTCTCTGTGAGAACGCCGGTTCCTGCGCCGATCTCCAGAACTACATCGCTCTTCTGAAGGCAGGCATACGTAATGATGTGGTGAAGCACCAGATCATCGATCAGCATGTATTGGTCGGATCGTGTCATTTGGTTACCCACGATATATCCCCTACCCTGTGTTTAACGCCTTGCAATCGTACTGCACAATTCCACGATATTTTTGGTAACATCGACTCCGCATGCATCAAATATTCCTTTCCCCGACGGCGTGCCATTAACCTCAAGAATCACGAAACCATCCCCGGTCTCGGCGAGGTCCACGCCTGCAAAGGTGGCGCCGACAGCTTCAGCCGCAAAAACGCTCGCTTCTTCCTGGGACTGGTTAAGCACGCATGGCTCAGGTCGCCCGCTCTGGCTCAGATTAGTGATCCAACCGACTTGGGCATACCGGTAGATCGAGCCTGCAACCGTTTTTCCGACGACAAACGCCCGTATATCACGGTTCATCGGTATAAATTCCTGAATATACAACACACCCCTTTCGAATAGTATTTTATCGATCAAATCGCGATTCCGGATGGATAGTCCGGGACCACTGCGAAAACGCGTGATTCCGATGCCTTTATACCCAAAGATCGGTTTGATCACAATCTCGCCCCAATCATCGAGTATTTCCATCGCAACATCGGCATCACAGGTCACGGCTGTTTTTGGGACCGGAAGACCTGATTTTTTGAGAAGATGGAGCGAATAATACTTGTTTGCAGCGTTCCGAATGGCTTCAGGCGTGTTGATGACCGGTATATCTCTGGCAAGGATCTTCAGCAGATCAAACTTGAAAGAGACCTGCTCAAATGCACCTGCACCAATATCTCGCACGATGATTGCGTCTATGCCCCGTGTCCCAGGGAGATCAGGTAAACCGATGCGTGCCGTGATCTCATCTAACCTGAGCATGACCGGGGTTGCACCTCTCTCTTTTATCGATCGAACAAGAGCCTGGACAGTCCAATCGCCCTGATCAGTGACTACGATTCCGATTTTCATGGTTTCATGATTTCATAGGGTCATGGTTTCAGGGCATCCGCTCGATGATGCCGTCGATCTGCATCGCCTTCCTGTAGAACGTGGTGGACTTTTCGATGAACCGTGCAGCTGCAAGCCCCTTGTCTGTGATCACATATCCGCCGCGGTGCACCTTCTCCACCAGTCCCGACATCAGGAAGACGACCTTGAGTTTGCTTCCGACACTGCCGCGATCCGCGATCTGGTCCGTGTACGCCCGGATATCTGAAAACATGGTGACGTGTCCCTCGTTTTCAGCAAGAACGCGGATGATCAGGCGGTACTGGAGGTCACCCGGACCGTTGTTGATGCCAAGCGATTGAAAATACATGGCAACCTCGCCTTCAAGGGAAATATCGATCTCACTCATCGACTTCCTCCGCATCAGGCTCTGCGTCCAGGACTTTCCGGATGCTAAGGCGGTCCTGCAGTATGTCGGGCGGATAGTATGCAAGGAATGCAAGCACCACCCCGCTCAGGATGAAGAGGCGGGCTGCCACCTGCATTATATCCTGAACCGCCACCATATCCACGAGAATGAAGTCAAAGACCAGGGATATCGCAACCAGCACCAGCGCAATATGGTACCGGCGGCGTCTCGAGATCTTTCGGATCAGGGTGATTCCAAGAAGTACGAAGATCATCGCGGTCGGCACGATAAAAAGCCCTGCCATATACACGGTGATCGCGATCTCGCTGTCGATCGAGAAGATAGTTGCCCAGTAGGTGACCTCCGGACCGACAACCCCGGAGGTGTAAAGAAACGTCAGATACGCGATGCCGAATATGGAAAATAGCAGAGACATCGCCCAACTTGCCACTTTATCTCCCGTGGCGACATAAACGATGAAAAATACAATCGGTACCGGGAGAAATGCGAAAGGAACGGATGCAATGTAATAACACACTCTATCGACTTCGACACTCCCATAAAACGCTGCAATCACCCGCACACAGACAAACAGGAAAGATAGTGCGATCAGCACCCAGAAATCGATTAGCGCTACCATAGAAGGTGTGCTCTGGTCTTTACACTTCGGTTTGTTTCGGTATAACGTCAATGCGAACGCGAATGCAGACAGCATTATCGCGGCGCAGATTGTTGCATTCAGTATCAGTCCACTCATACTCCACTCCACTATTATATGTCCTAATTACGGGTCTAAGTCTTGCGATTGCAGATTCATACGGTCACCGCAACCGGACTGGCGTTAGCTCCTTATCAAGTACATAGATGGTGTCAATGAAACGGACGATCCCTGATCCGGAGCCCATAACAACAGATCGTACCCTTGCGCCATCGTTTTCAAAGAAGTTCACGCCGTCGAAGAGGTCGCTTTGTGTCACGCCCGTTGCTGAGAATATCACGTCCTTCCCGGGCGCGAGATCCTCTGTGTAAAGCAGTTTATCGATATCTGTAATCCCCATCTCAAGCAATCTCGGCATGAACCTGTCGTATTCACTCTTTATCTCAGCATCGCTCTTTCGATTTGCCTTTGCCGGAAGGACGAACCTGCTGAGGATCTTTCCTCCGGTGGTTCGCAGCGCCGCTGCGGTCAGGACGCCTTCCGGGGCGGCTCCGATGCCAATGCCAACATGGACATTGGTGCCACGGATTCCTGCCGCAACCCCCGGCATCAGGTCGCCATCAGTGACGAGCCGCACCTTTGCGCCAGTATCACGCACCTCTTTTATCAACTCATTGTGTCTGGATCGCTCAAGTATCACCACGATGATATCCTCGATCCTGCGGTGTAGAGCCTCTGCCACGATGTTTAAGTTGTGTTCGGGCGAAGCGTCGAGATCGGTGCGCTTTCCGGTCTTCTGCTCGTACCGCACCACCTCAGGACCGACAATCAGTTTGTCGAGGTAGATGTCAGGTGCGCGCAGAAGCCCGCCCGGTTCTGCGACCGCCATCACCGCCGCCGCTCCGAACTTGTTTTCTGCAGCAAGATTCGTGCCCTCGAGCGGATCGACTGCGATGCTGACCTTGGGACCTTTTCCGGTTCCAACCTTCTCTCCGATGTAGAGCATCGGCGCCTCGTCGCGCTCACCCTCGCCGATAACGATCTCACCGTCGATATCAAATTGTGCGAGCACTCTTCGCATCGCCTCGACCGCGGCATCATCAGCGGCATGGCGGTCTCCATAACCGATCCAGCGCGCAGCAGCGACCGCTCCTGCCTCGGTCACTTTCAAAATCCTCAAGAACAGTTCTCTTTCGATTTTTCCCATCCGGCTGATCATGGTTTCAGGAACACCAACAGTTACAGCCACATTATCGGTTGCTGCTGACATGTGACAATGTATGTTTCAGCGATATATAAGTGTGAGCATCATTGGGACGCACCCCGTGGACCCGATCAGCCATCAGGGGGCGTTTGTGGGTAATGGCTCCGCAGGCACCCTTATAACAAACGAGTTACTAACAAATAAGTTAGTGATTGTAATTAAATTAAGGTATCAACTCAATTGTCGCGCGGAAGGATCGTATAGTTCCACTCCCCGTGAAATTCATCTCTTATGGTATTGATCAGTTCCAGCTCTTCATCCGGCACCTTGATCCCCACGGGATATTGA
>DAOWIV010000215.1 GCA_030640725.1 Methanosarcinales archaeon
AGTTCTCCATGATTTTCCTGACGATGTACAATCCCAGACCCGTATTCCCTGTTTCGCCATACATGAAGCTCTCTTCAAATATATTCTCCTTTATCTCATCCGGGATTCCGGAGCCATAATCGACAATCCTTATCTCGCAGAGCTCACCCGCCGGTTTCATCGTTATATCGATTCTATCGGTTTTTCCGTGAACCACAGCGTTGTTTATTATGTTATCCATGACCGAATTCAGAGATTCGTCAGCCAGAGCCTGAACATCACCTTCTATGTTGAATGTAGTGGATGGGTAGCTTTTCGCGACGTCTTCCAGAACCTCGGTCACTGAATATGGTTTTAATCCGCGGTGAGCGGTGATAAACGTCTCAAGTTCCCTCGTTCTGTTTATCAAATCAACACTTTTACCGACGCGGACAGTCGCCTTTTTCAGGAGTTCATCATCACACAGTTCATCGTAAAGCTGCAGTTCATTATCGATAACAACCAGATCGTTGATTATGTCATGCCTCATGATTTGATTGATCAGCCTGATGTGTTCGCGGTGCGCTCTTAACTCTTCTTCCACCCGCGCCCGCTCGGCGATCTCCTGCTTCAGCCGTTCATTGATCCGCAATATTATGTCCCTATTTTTTTTCAGTTTAAGATGTGTACGCACCCTTGCCAGCAGTTCTGCTGAGTTAAACGGCTTTGTGAGGTAATCCTGCCCCCCCACCTCAAATCCCCTCACAGTACTATCCGTATCTGTCTTTGCCGTAAGAAATATGACCGGGATATCTCTTGTTTTCGGATCCTTCCTCAATTCTTCACAGACTTCGTACCCGTCCATATCAGGCATCATTATGTCGAGAAGAATGAGATCGGCCGGGTTGGATTTTATCCTGTCGAGCGCATCTCGCCCGTTCTGCGAAAAAGCGATTTCACAAGCCTCCCCGCGCAAGATGTTGCCTACTACCTGTATGTTCTTTGGTACGCCGTCCACTATATGGATCAGGGGTTTTTCCCAACTTCCCCTATCACCTACTTTCTGCTCATTGCCCAATTGTACCCCCACGCAAGTGATTAGTGGCTATGTTCGTTCTTCTTCATATATTTTACTCAAAATCATTCGAGACTTTTCACTGATTCCACTGATTCACACCGATTCCACACCTTCCTTGTATTGTTGCTCGCCCACCTACGCCGGGCTTCTGCGCAGTCAGTGCCGGTTCACCACAACATGCACAACCAACGTTTCATTGAAATACACTTGGATTATGTAATAGTCGCTAGCATGGCGGACATTCGTGCAATTCGTGTTCTAATGCTGCTGATTTTAAATAAAATATCACAGAAATCACTGGATTATTAGACAGTGCCACACAACATAACTCTATGGCACGTACTGAGGATGTGAGGGCAGGTGGTCGAATGATATTGTCCCAAAGCCAGAGCCTCCGAAAGTTATATATCGGATAACAGCACATCATAATAATAATGGGGTGTTAGTACGGACCGAAATATTGCCACAATCCTCAGCGTGAGCCTAATATTGCTATCGATTCAGGTCGCTTCAGCAGATACGCTGAATATCACGGCGGAGACTTATGAGACGTTTGCGGACAATCGCAGCGTAAACATCACAATAAACCTCACTAACTCTACCGGACATCCGATGAACGGCATGCGCGTCAACTTCACAACAACTCACGTGACGCTTTATACAAACCATTCGTACACCAACGCCTCGGGAATCGCCGTTGTGAATATCAGTTCATGGGATATCGGAACTGCAAAGATCACCGCAGAGACGCCGAACGTGACCAATACCACAAACGTGACGTTTGTTGCGGGACCGGTGTCAAAGATCGTGCTTGCATCGGTTCAGGAGGCTACGGTGAATACCACCTGCCTGATCGCGGCAACGGTCTACGATGAGACTCGGGACGAGTTCGAAGATAATGAAAGTAAGTGGCGGGTGATGCCAAACGTGACACTGAACTTCGTAGCCACCTCGCCACCGGATAACAAATGGAACAGCCCGGTGGAATATTATGGCGTGTCCATATCCCCCCTGTCAAACACCACCGATGAGAACGGCACCATGATCGCAACAATCCACCTTTCTTCGCGAGCAGGGGGCAATGTTGTCGATGTAAACGTCACCAATGAAGAAGGGCATGAAGTGCCTGCCTACCGGGTGATTAGAGGTCTTGCAGGTGAACCGACGCATCTGTACGTGAATGCGGATCCGCAGCGCGTGAGCGCAAATGGCATTGATACCTCGCAGGTGACAGGCACCACGACTGATGAGTTCTTAAATCCACTCTGCGCCACCGGATCAATCCGCTTCAATGCATCCGGCAGCGCCGTCACAATGCCACTGGATGGGGTCGGCGAAGCATTGATCACCCTGGAGCCATCGAGATTCACAGGCAATGTCACGGTGAATAGCACCTATATCAATGAGACCGGCAAGCCCACGGAGATCACGAACGAAACTGTTGTCGAATACTATGCAGAGGAGCCTGCAAAGATCATCGTTACGGCAGATGCCACAAAGATATCCCGATTGGGCATCCCCGGAGTCAACGAATCAGTGATCACCGCCACGGTGGTCGATAGGTGTGGTCACGAGCTTCGGAATAGAACGGTCAGCTTCAGCACCACGCTTGGGAGCCTCTCCACAACCACGGTGACCACCAACGAGTACGGACAAGCAATAGTCACGCTACAATCAGCCACGGCTGGCGATGCGACCGTGAGTGTAAGCACGCTCAACGATTCGGGATACGGGGTTGTGGGAACTATAGCTATTCAGGTCATGAGCGAGCCTTTCATCTCGGTTATAACGACCATCGAACCAAATCCCGTGAACCCGGGGGGCGCCATCAATGTGACCACCACCATATCAGGTCAGGGCAACATCACAGGCACGCGGTATGCTGCGCACGCTATGCTCGTGCTCGACCGGTCCGGCAGCATGGATCCTGATTACTACGCGGGAACCCCGCTTGATGTTGCGCTCGTGCTCGACCGGTCCGGCAGCATGGAATTTCTTGGAACTGATCCCGAGCAGCCGATGACCGATGCAAAGACTGCGGCAAAGGTCTTTATGGAGAACCTCGTCTCGAACGCACAGGTCGGGGTGATAGCGTTTGAAGGTTCTGTTACAACCGAGATCGGACTTACGCTGCTCAACTCTTCTGACAATAAAGCGCTTGTCCGAGACGCAATCAATAGTATACACACCGGTGGCGGCACTGCGATAGGGGATGGGTTGAGGCGTGCCAATGACATACTCAAAGTCGGGCGAACCGATGCGAGAAGGATCACGATCCTCCTGACCGATGGCAAGTGCACCGCAGGAAAAGATACGGATTGTTCACAGGCAATCCTGAATGCAAACGCAAACCACATCACGATATATACCATCGGTCTTGGCAGCGCAGAGTACATAGATGAGCCACTCCTGCAGCGCGTCGCATCAGAGACCGGCGGTACGTACTACAATGCGCCGTCCAGTTCCGAACTTCGCAGTGTTTACAACTCGATTGCCCAGGAGATCAGCGATTACGACATCACAGAGATCGAGTACGGAACCGAAGGGTTCACACCATACAATTACGAGGCAGAGGGCACTCTTGCACCGATCAACACCTCCTACTTTAATGATACGTTCCTGGTCAACAAGACCATAAACGACCTGAAAGTGCTCCTGCAATGGGAGAACAGCACCACCGACCTGCATCTTGAACTTACAAGCCCGAGTGGGTATGTATATGGAATCGGAGGCGACACCACCGGCTACTACTTCGACGACCGCGAGGCGGTTTCGATCGATCTCCGCGCACCGGAGTTTGACACATACATCGCATCGGCAGACCCGACTACCATCTTTGCGGACGAAACCTCGTTCTATGTAACAGACGATCTAACCGGCGCAGGAGAGCGGGAAGCTTCGATTATGCGCTGGAAACTTCCGGGTGCACCAACGCACAACGCACAGATCGAGAGCGTGACTATGTATTTACGCGGCATAACTCCGGATGACAATCCATGGGGGGAGCATAGATCCATCAATGTATATGACCTAACAACCGGCTACGATGATGATCCGACATGGAACTGCCGTGACGACTCTGCATCGCAGGCATGGGCATCCGGCAGTTTCAGCAACGCGGACAACGATTCATATCTCATCGACTCAGTGGCACTAACATCATCGATCACCGATGATGTGGTCAAATTCGATATCACAAGCGCAAACTGGAGCGGCAACCGTCTCCCTGGCTGGGGTGAGGAATGCAACATTACGCTTCTGGGCGAGGGCTATGCCGGGAAAGGTGCCGACAGGTTCGCATCCAGCGAGACAAACCCTAACGATCATCGGGATAAACTGAATGGCTACCGCCCGCTTGTTACGGTCACATACTCAATACCAAGAGACACCTCGGAATATATCTGGATTCATCCGCTGCCCTACACATATCCTGATACCGACACAGACACCGTTGAGAACGGGAACTGGGCGCTGCGGGTCACAGGGTCTGGTGCTGGTTCCGAGCAGTTCAACATCACTACCCACGTCGATAAGAAGAGCGCGGCAAAGCTCGCATCATACGCATTCATATCGAGTCTTGATCCGACCAGAGAGGACCGGGTCGGGCTTGCGACATACAGCTATTCGAGCACGAACAATACAGCCAACCAGACAAGCTACGTCTGCGATGGAAACCCGTGGGAAGGCTATTTTACGGTCAACACACCGGGGATTTATTATTTCAATTTATCGTGGGCTAATGCATCAGACGACCTTGATCTGTGCCTGTATGAGGGGATAACTGTTCTTCATACCTCAGCGACCGGTTCAAATCCGGAGACCGTGAGCGCTACACTATCGACAGGTACGAATTATCGCGTCGTGGTCAATGGAACAAACGTTACAGGAAACGATACGCAATTTACGATTAACGTCTCAGGTTCGCCACTCAGGGAGATTATGTCTGCTTATTATGACAGCAACAGCGCGAAGATTCCAAGATACCGGCAGTGGGACGGGGCTGATTGGTCAGATGAAACGTCCGCGAATAACGTTGGTGGAACCATCAGGTGGGTCGTGATGCAGTCGTGCCCGACAAGGAACGAGACGATCGTGGGGGCACTGGATACATCGTACGATCTTAATGTGCAGATATGGGACGGCTCGTCGTGGAGTGCGGTGGAGGAATTTTCCAAGTTTACGGATTCGTACACGCGCCGTGGGTTCGACATCGCTTACGAGCAGATCTCAGGCGACGCTATGTTTGTGTACATGGATACGAAGATCGATGACGGAGTGCCGGAATATCGGGTGTGGAATGGGGCATCATGGACTGGTGGGGCTGCGGCAGATGGTACAAATCCAGGCGCCAGCGATATCGGGTGGGTCAGGCTTGCCGCAAATCCAAACTCGGATGAGATGGTTCTTGTGACGCTTGATGACGCGTGGGATATCCGTGCACAGGTGTGGGACGGATCGAGCTGGGGCAATCCGATCACTATCACGAATGATTCCAGAGCATACAGTTACCAGTGCTTTGATGTGGTCTATGACACAGGCGGTAATGCAACGGTTGTGTGGGCTGAGAAGTCACCATCAGAGATCGTCAGATCTCGTGTCTGGAATGGTACCGCGTGGAGTGCCGTCAGTGATATATATTCATTTACAAATGATGTGTACTGGATCAAACTTGCAGCCGACCCGAACTCAAATAACATGCTCATGGGCGCACTGGACGAGGATAAGGACGTGCGTGTAACAGTGTGGAACGGCTCGGCATGGTCATCGAATCTCACGATTGAAGAGAACACCTATGAGAACAACAAACGGATCATGGATGTAAGCTTCGAGCAATCGAGCGGCAGGGGACTTGTGGTGTGGGGTGACAGTACGCCCACTCCCAAGTATCGTATATGGAATGGCTCATGGGAGCAGGAGTGCTCAGCATCGAACCTCGGCGGGACGGGGTACACCAGATGGGTGCAATTGACCCCTGACCCCGACTCGGACGAGATGTTTCTCATGACCTCTGATGGCAACAGCGACATCAATATCCAGAAGTGGGATGGTTCATCATGGAGCATTCCAACCGAGGTCGAAACGTCATCTACCCTCGACTACGAATGCTTTGACCTCACATACTCACAGCAGGACACCTCGATTGCGCAAACGACCGTGAACTGGCTTGAATGGCGGGCGCAGACTGATAACCCGCTCACTGATTCGATCGGTGGATTTAATCCGATCAATTCATCCATCGACAGCCTCACAGCCGACGGCATGACCGCAATCGATGAGGGATTATATGAGGCGAACGATGCCCTCACCGGCTACGAGAACGGCACGATCGTCCTGATGACTGACGGCATCGACAACGTGGGGTACCACTCAATGATCGCAGAGGCAGAGCGGGCGGCAGCAAGGAACACCACCATATTCACGGTTGGATTCGGATCTACCATCGATAACCGCACACTGGAAC
>DAOWIV010000303.1 GCA_030640725.1 Methanosarcinales archaeon
AACAACAGGACTCAGTGTGATCAACACATCGGAGACGATCACGGTCGTCACGAGTGGAGATACCACACCGCCAACCGTGACCGCTAACACGCCAACCGGCACAGGTGTTGTAATATCGACAACGATAAGTGTAACATTCAGCGAGGCGATGAATCAGACATCTGCTGAAGATGCGTTCTCCATCAGTCCTGCGGTTAACGGATCGCTTGGCTGGGATAACGATACGATGACCTTCACTCCGGATGCTGATCTTGCATACTCCGCAACATATGATGTTACCCTCGGAACCGGGGCAGAGGATCTGGCAGGCAACGCACTGGCAGCGGATTTCGTCTGGAACTTTACCACAGTAGCAGAGGCAGACACCACAGCGCCGGTCATCACCGCTGTTGCAAACGACACGCCAACAACCGACTCGGTAACCATCACATGGACTACTGATGAGAACAGCAACAATCTTGTCAAGTATGGCACCGTATCCGGCACTTACCCGGACAACGAATCCAATGCAACGATGGTAACTTCGCACAGCATCGCGCTGACCGGATTGACTCCGGAGACGACCTACTACTTCGTTGTGAACAGCACCGATGCAAGTGATAATCCGGCTGAGAGCGCTGAGTACAATTTCACGACTGCGGCTGCTCAAGATACCACACAACCAGCTATCCATTCCGCAACACTGTCTCAGAATGCTATCATATCGAATGGGGCTGACAGCACCATTCTGACGGTTCATGCGTACAGCGGCAATATCGACATGGATATTGCGAGCGTTACCGTAAACCTCTCTGCGATCGGCGGACCGGATGAACATGAACTGGATGGAACACAGAATATGGGTACTGGTACATGGAGTACAACGTTCAACACGACCTTCGTAGGAACCTTTGATCTGACAGTCAATGTTACAAACGATGCTGGTAATTCGGATACCAAAGACGTCACATTGGCCGCAGCTCCGTACAAGTACACACTCGAACTCAAGCAGGGATGGAACATGATTTCACTGCCTTACAATGTTACCGCAGTCGGGATCGATACCACCCAGAAACTTGGTGATATGATCACCGCTGCCGGTGTACCATGTTACTCTGTGGCGTGGTTCAATGCAACATTGCAGACGATGGAGTCTGATCTCATCAACCTACCGGATGATATGCCACAGGATACCCCAGGTCTGATCGTGGGTGGACAGGCTTACTTTGTATTTGTAGCGGATAACAAGGACGTTGCTGTGTTCGGAACGCTCTGGTGAGGTGATACGGATGAAAGGTATATCGACTGTGGGTATTCTCATACTCACAGTTTTTTTATCAATCTCTGTACTGCCTGCATGCGCGGATTTTGCCCCGGTCCCGGGCCATCCTGTTCTAGTCTCTGGATATGCAGAGAGTGATGGTGAACCGGTGGATAATGCTACGGTCACGATTTGTGATGTGAACGATGCTTCGAAGTGCATCACAGTTCAGGTAGGGGAGAGTTATGGTGAAGATACCCTTGGCTGCTGGAAGGCTAATATAGCCTCCATTGTGGGCTATGGCGAGACTGTTCGAGTCACGATTACCGCCAATGACGGTTCCATCGTTGAGGCTGGTACATACATTGTCGATGCCTTCTCTCCTGGTGGAATGGTCCCCCCCCCTCCGGCGAGTGGTGGCATCGACACCACCAGCAGCAGCGGCAGCGGTGGCGGCACATACCCACCAGGATGGGGCACAACCCCGACCCCCGCCCCCACACCAGACGCGACTGCGACAGCAGCAGCATCAACCGAGACCACTGAACCATCAGTGACCACACCGGCTGAAGACGAGGCAGTGACGCCCGCGGCAGAAGACGAAGCAACCGCAGAAGAGACCGAGCCAACGACGGAACTGAAGACCCCCGGATTTGGAGCAGTCTTCATGATCGCGGGATTGCTTGCAGCTGTGTACTTGGTGCTGCGGCGCAGAGAGTAAACGAACACGCGGATGAACGAAGGGAGATCGCTCCCTTCACCGTTCTTCTTTTTTCATGTATCCTGTAACGTCCAGTCACTCTACACACCATTTTCATTATGAAAAAGTATATCGCCAGCCCCCACCCGAAGGGCATTTCTTACTCGCAAACTTTTCACAAAAGTTTGATCAAAAACTGGCTTCCGACCCGAAGGGCAGTTTTTAC
>DAOWIV010000294.1 GCA_030640725.1 Methanosarcinales archaeon
GCGATGCTTTCAATCGCGGTACATGCAAGAATAATCGTAATCGTGTGGTAGTTTAGTTCAATCTGATTCCAATTGACCTGTTGTGCCGGCACGTTGAATGCATGCAGGACATAAACGACCTGTTCTGTGACTACAGAAATCAGGAACGTGTTGAGAAACTCTATTTTGGCAAACGGATAGTAAAACAAACCGCCAAGCGCTGCCGCAACCGTTATCGTCAGGAGAATGCTCCCGTCGTCCAAACTATGCTTATAATTCCGGTACATCGCATGGGCAATAATCATGCAGAAGACCGCCACGCCCAGCACCAGCAGGACGTTTACGTAATCACCAATCTCGATATAATGCGCCGGCTGGATTAGCCAGTGGATCGCAAAGAAGCCCCAGCCCGCAGATCCGGCAAGAAATCGGTACCGCCGATACTGTCCGGGCAGCGCCGATGCTATGATCAAGAGTAGAAGTGCCGCCCATAGTGCATGTTCAATCATCATAGTCACCCTCTGCAATTAAATTAGGTGGTGTTATTTGATATATTAATCTTTCATCTGTCAAATAAGGAAATCCGCAATCCGATCTGTGATTATCCTTCTGCAGTACATGCAGTGCAGTTCGACTCCATCGCCACGATGTATCGTAAACCGCGGTTTAACCGGCTCATCGGTGTTTGTGATGCAGTTTGGGTTCATACACCTGACCACTCCCTCGATCTCTGATGGAAGAATCACCTTGTACTTTTCCACGACCTTGTAGTCGCGTATGATGTTGATAATTGCATCAGGTGAAATTAATGCAATTTCATCCACTTCTCCGGGATTTAATTCTCGATCCTCGATCTTAACGATATCTTTCTTCCGATCAGAGACGTTCATGACCACGCTCAGCACCTCTGTCGATCGATCGGTGATACCTAATATGCGCAGCACATTCAGCGCCTGCCCTGCAGCGATATGATCAATCACCGTGCCGTTTTGGATCCTCCTGACCCGCAGTTCCCGATTTTCAGGCTGGTTTTCCTGTTTCATTCCATCACCATCGAGAGAATCGCCATGCGCACAGGCACGCCATAGAATGATTGTTTGAAGTATACCGCATGTCTGCTTTTGTCAACCCCCGGATCGATCTCGCCCACTCTTGGAAGCGGGTGCATGATGATTAAATCGTCTTTTACATCCTTTAACGTCTCTTCTGTTATTTTATAGCTCCCGGCGACTGCCTGGTACTCGCTTGGGTCAGGAAACCGCTCCTTCTGAATCCTTGTGATGTACAGCACGTCCACCACGCCAATAACGTCGTCCGGATTTCCGGTTTCCGTGATTCTTGCGCCTTTGTTCACCAGGTCACGTTTCATCGAATCAGGCATCCGCAATTGATCTGGCGCGACAAGATATATCTCGGCGTTGTACATGGAAAGCGCATGCGCGAGTGAATAAACGGTTCTGCCATACTTGAGATCGCCGACAATTGCGATCTTCACTTTATTTAGTTTGCTTTCCTTTCGTATCGTGTATAGGTCCAGAAGAGTCTGTGTCGGATGCTGTCCTGCGCCATCGCCTGCATTTATGACCGGAACTGACGAGAATTCAGACGCCATCCGTGCTGCACCCTCTCTCGGGTGTCGTAGAACAATAGCATCGGCATACCCCCCCATAACTGAGATAGTGTCTGCAAGGTTCTCGCCCTTCGCAACCGATGACCCTTCAGTCGGACCGAAATCGATGACATTGCCGCCAAGCCGTTTCATCGCTACATCGAACGAAAGCCGGGTTCTGGTGCTTGGTTCGTAGAATAGCGTCGCAAGTATTCTGCCAGCCATGATATCAGACACTCCGCCGTGTGCAATTGGCTCGAGCTGTGCGGCACGGTCCAAAATTCGGTCGATCTCACCGCGCGAAAAACTCTGTATATTAATGATGTGTTGTATCGGATTTTCCCGTCCTTCCATCACCTGTATATAGTCGTTTTCATGTATTAAAAAGTAGTGTACCAGTCGCTCTATGTTGCCGTTTTCCAGACAAACCATGACCAGTTCCATGCCTACCGTAGGTACGGAGTTTCTATCACATCCATGATTTAAATATATATTATAATACCAACATATTAGGATGCATCCCTAATCGCATTCGAGCACCTCCTTTAGCAGCCTGTATGCGTTCTCTCCGAATACCCTTGCCATCGCAAGTGCGCGAAAAGCGATTCGCTTTTTCAGGACTGGCGTTTCTGATCGATTGTTGCACTCTTATTATAATTGATTATAATTGCCCGCCCGGATGTACAACATCATAAAAGACGTGACGACAGATATCAACGACGCTCCTTTTGTCTCTGCGACTTCGCGCCTTTGCATTAAGTTGAAAATGTGGATATGGGCGGTACTTAACTTACCGCACCTCACCACTCACCTGCGCGGACACCTGCTCTGCAACCCTTCAATGACCGCATCGTATCTGGCGCAGATGCGCTCGATCACGTCATCTGACGCATTGCTGTGTGTGGGAAACGTGATGCCGCCTGCATCGCACGCATCGAGATAATCCGGCGCCACCGTCACTCCTGTTTGCGATATCGTGAATCCAAGATCGTTTAAGATGTGAGATGCCATTTCCGATGCTGGTTTTACCTTGATGTCCAGTTCCGCATCCATTTTTCTCGATCTTTCACGATACTTCTCCTTCAACTCATTTAATTCGGAGATAACCTTTGAAACATCGTGTTTCGTGCCGTACCTGCCGATCGGTTCCGTTGATTGCAGCAGGTCGTCAAAGGTGGTGGACGTAATCTCGACGATCTCCCCTGAAAAATGCTTCTTGACCTTATCCGAGTAGCCTTTTGAGATAATAAGCGTGTGAACGTCAGTTAATAATGCAAGATCTTCGGCAGACGGGTTATAAGCATTGACCGTGACACACGGCACCCCATAACGATGCAAAAGCGATTCATACATCGGGGTCACGCCGATCCGTGCCGCCAGCCTCGCCTTCAGCGCAGTCCTGATCGCATCAGGATTGCTTGAATCCAAACCAAAGTATTCTGCAAACCCGGGGGTCGTTGTGAGAAGTTTTGTATGCCCTTCCGGAGTCGATGCGATCAACCCCATCTCGCTTAAGGTGTGTATGTGCGAATAAGTTGAGTTTCCACGAATTCTCACAATGTCCGATTGTTTTACTGGCTGATGGTACGCAATCATCGATAACGTTCGGAGAACCGGTGCGGGCAGTTCCTTTGGGGCGAACGATTTCACATATTCGACATATTCAGGTCTAACTCGCATCAAATATTTTGTATCGCTTGATTTCAGGATTTCAAGCCCGGATTCTCGCCTGCCGTACTCTTCGACCAGCTCGTTCAGGATCAGGGCGGTTTCATCCACCGGTTCCCCGATTAATTCACTCAACTGTCTTATGTCAATCGAGCGATCAGAAGCAAACATGGCAGCTTCGATGATCTGCTTTTCGTTTTTCACAATACGGACTTATATTGGGTGCATATTATCACTTTCCACGGGTCCATCACAGCGACCCCCGCCATGATGATTGGTGATAGATATTCGCCATGCACCATTGCTCCAAACCACAACATTTAAAAGCGATCAATCCGTATATCGCATGTTGCCGCGGAGGCAGCAGAAGGAGGCATCACATGTCACAAAGTACAGGTTTGGTAACCGAACGATATGATCCGAAAGGTATGCGTGCGCATGCATTCCATTTATTTTCGTGTGTGACCCTTATCATCACTGGCTGGTATATGGCAAAGCAGTTCAACATGTGTACAGTGATGGACGCGTCAGCAAACGCATGGCAACTCATCCCGTATGAGACCGTGCGCCTGTTCCACATGTTTGCCGCGCTCATATTCATCATGGCAGTCTGGATATTTATTCCATACAACCTGCTCACGTGCGGGCATCTTCTCTCAGAGATATTCTTCATACCTGATGCGATCCAGCTAAAGAATCAGTTTCTCAGTCTCTTTGGTAAGGCAGAATATCCGAGATTCGTCATCGTTGACGAGGAGTCGGGGCATTACAAGAACAAACTGCACCCGTTTGTCAAACTGATGGTGATCCCTGAGAACATTGCGATCGTCCTGATTGTGCTTACCGGTGTGATCATGTACAATCCCGAATTCGCTATCTGGCAGACCATTGTCGAACCGGCGATTCTCGTGGGCGTTGGATATGTATCTCCATTGTTCAACATGTCCCCGATCGGATTTGTACGTACGATTCACCTGTGGGCGATGTACTGGTTCATAGTCGAACTCGTGCTGCACTTCGGATTCCTTGGAATGGATCCAAGAACCATGAAGTACTTCAACGCAATCTTCGTGAATGGCAAGGAGGATATGGATGAGTACACCGAGATCATCAGAGAGCCGCATGAAGAGAAGCCAGCAAAGAAAGGAAGACATCCAGTGGTCGTTCTGAATTGAAAATAAAAGGAAAAGCCTGGATATTCAGAGATGACATCGATACCGATGCGATCATCCCTGGCAAATACCTGCGCACCACCGATATGCAGGTATTTGCCGATCATGTGCTCGAAGGTATCGATCCTGAATTTGCAGGGAAGGTAGAGAAGGGAGACATCATCGTCGCCGGAAGGAATTTCGGATGCGGGTCATCAAGAGAGCAGGCAGTACTTGCGATCAAACATGCTGGCGTCGGATGTGTTGTAGCAGCAACATTCGCACGTATTTTTTTCAGAAATGCAATAAACATCGGTCTTCCGATTCTGGAAACCGGAACAACGATCTCCTGTGAGCCGGGGGACGTGATCGAGGTCGATATCGAGAACGGAATCGTTGAGGCGGGTGGTTGCGAGTATACCGGGACAAAGATGCCCGATTTCCTGCGCGAGATCCTGCTGGATGGAGGTCTTGTTGCACACCGCAAGAAAGAGTCTGCAAAGGAACGGTTTGGCAGACAGTCAGCAGCATATTCAAAGAGCAGCATTTTAGCGAATAAAGATCACCTGAACCTGATCGTTGATCTGGCTGCACCGAAGAGATCTGATAATGTGCTTGATATCGCAACAGGGAATGGATTTCTGGCATTTGAGTTTGCAGACCGGGTTTCTGAGGTCACCGGCTGCGACATAACCCGTGACATGATTAATATTGCAGAAGGCATCCGTGATGAGAGGAAACTTACCAACGTCACTTTTGAGATGATGGATGCTGAATCCCTTGGGTTTGATGATGGGTCTTTCGATATCGTCTCCTGCAGATTCGCATTCCACCATTTTACGAACCCGGAAAAAGTGATATCAGAAATGGTTCGTGTCTGTAAAGGCGGCGGAACGATCGTGCTCGTGGATGGGCTTTCGTCTGAGGACGCTCTAAAGAGCAAGTACCACAATGAAATCGAGCAGATCCGTGATCCATCACATGTCCGGCTGTATCTGCAGTCAGAACTGGACGGAATGTTTCGCGATGCCGGACTGAAGATAATTCACGCACGAAACTGGGATGCTGACTTCTATTTTGATGAATGGGCAGGCATCGCTGATCTCGGAGACGAAATCGTCGAGCAGATGCGACGCACGATGATTGATTCAATCGAAGATGACAAAACAGGTCTCAATGTCCGTTTTGACGCTGACGGGCGGTTGCTTTTTACTTATGACACAGTAATTCTGGTGGCTGAAAAGAACGCTGGATTGTGAATCACAGGAACTGTATTTTTTATTTTTGCAGTGTTAATATCTAAACAAACATGACCACTCTCGCTCTCGAAGACTGGATCATCTGGCTCAGGCGCGAATTTCACAAGGAACCAGAGCTGAGTTTCAAGGAATTCAAAACGCAGGAGCGGATCATGAACACACTGGGTGACCTCGGGATCGAGTCAGAGAAGATTGCAAACACCGGCGTCATCGCAACGATCCACGGACGTGCGCCGCATCCATGCATCGCGCTCAGGAGCGATATTGATGCACTTGAAGTATTGGAAGAGCCGACCACGCTGAATAGGGCGTATATATCAGAGAACGCGGGCATCATGCACGCCTGCGGGCACGACGGGCATATCGCGATGGTTCTTGGTGCTGCACGCGTACTCCAAGAGATGCGCGACAGACTGCCCGGAAGCGTCAGGCTGATCTTCCAGCCCGCCGAGGAGCAGCCGCCCGGTGGCGCAGCGCGGGTGATTGCAGAGGGCGGGCTTGATGGGGTGGACGGGATCCTCGGGATGCATATCTTTGGTTACATCGACCTCGGAAAAATAGCGTTTCGACCGGGCAGGTTCATGGCAAGCTCAAACGTCTTCTCGATAAAGATCACCGGAAAAGGCGGGCACCATTCCAATCCCGCGGACTGCATCGACCCGATCCTGATCGCATCGGATTTCATTCGCACCATTACCGCTGAGGTTGGGCGTATACTCGATCCCGCGAGGTACGTCCTTGGAATCGGCAGGATACGCGGGGGTGCGCAGTTCAACAGGACGCCGGATGAGGTGGATATACTCGGGAGCTTCCGCACGTTTGATGATCGCGACACAGAGACGATCGAGCGAACGATCGAAAAGACGCTCGACGCCCTGATGGAGACGTACCGGAAGGGCGATACAGGATGTGTTGCCAACCTTCCCACGTACGATCTCGACGTACTTCATGGATATCCGGTGCTCGTGAACGATAGCGCATTTACGGAAGCTGTGGATGCGACACTTACGAAAACATTCCCGGATGTCGATTGTGACGCGAAACCGATCTTCGGAGCCGAGGATTTCGCGTTTTACCTGGAGAGGGTGCCTGGCATATATCTCCTGCTCGGGACGCTGAACCTGCAAAAAGGGATCGTTGAGGGCAACCATTCGAGCAGGTTCGATATCGACGAGGATGTGCTCATGATCGGCACAGAGATTCTGCAAACGATCGTACTCGACTTTCTCAAGCGCCCGGAGGAATATCTACGATGAAAATCGAGATATTTCATAGATCAATGACCTCTGCGGTGAAAGAACTGGTTCTGGGAGTGCTGAACGAAGAGGGTTTTGAATACGACCCTGCAAAAGACTTTGATCTGGATAAGATCGAGGATTATTACCTGCAGAACCGCGGAATCTTCTACACCGGGGTCGTGGACGGCACGATTATAGGCACGAGTGCTGTGAGACTGATAGATGGCGGGACGTGCGAGATAAAGCGCATCTATGTAAGAAAAGACTTCAGAGGAAGAGGTTTTGGGAGTGCGCTCTTCATTCAGGCTTTAAAATTTGCAGAGAAAAACTATTCAACGGTTGTGCTCAAGACCGATGCACGACTCGAGGATGCGATCAACCTGTACCACAGAAACGGGTTTTTGGTGGTAAAGGATGAAGGTGGAGTCATGTATTTTGAAAAAACCGGTTTGGAGGTAAGCTTATGAGAATCTGGGATATACCCCCCGAGAAATTATGCCGCAACCATCTGCTCGGCGAGCACAGGGAACTTCATGCGATGTGGTCGATAATAACCGGCAACAAGAAAGCGTACGCGAACCACCCTGAGACCCTGCGCTGGAAGGGGCGGCTCAGGGCACTCTACTTGAGACACGAGAAACTGGTTGGGGAGATGGCAAATCGGGGATACAAGCACCATACGCCCCTTGACGTGAAGCTTGCGACTGGTGATGCCAGACAGACTGAATTTGTTACTCCGTATGATGAACAGATCCGGATCCTCCGGGAGCGGGGCTGTGAATGCGATGTTTGAGAACGAGACGCGAGGTGCTCCGTTCAAAAATCACAAAAAACTTTTCACAAAAGTTTTATCAAAAACTGCCCTTCGGGCAGGGTTTGTTTTTATGCTTTCCTATATGTCAAGAAATGGTCTTCGAACCGGTTTGCAATTCCCAGTTCCGCAAGTTTCCAGCCAGCAGGCACCCCATCCAGCCCCCAGCCCCTGAACCGGTAGTATTCGTCCAGCGCACGCTCAAATTCGCTGCGATTGATGCCGCCGTCGCCAAAGAACCTGCCAGGCAGCGTGTCATCTGCTCGCGTGAAGCCTGCACGTAGATTGAACATGCGCTCAAGATTCCATATCCGCTCGCCTGTGCGCAGCAGATCCTCTGGCGTGTACGGAAGTCCGGTTACAGCGCTCAACATGTCCGAATACTCCTCGGCTGAGAGGGCGAAGGATGAGAAGCGGCACATCACAAGCGAATCCATCGCAGCCGAGAGATTCTGGAAGAGAGAGACCAGCCCCGGCTTCCC
>DAOWIV010000161.1 GCA_030640725.1 Methanosarcinales archaeon
ATCAATGGAAGTGAGCTATCTGGCGAGGGTGGTAACTGTAATGCTGGTGCTACCTGCACGTACTCAAACACAAGCGCAAAAACCGGATACTGGAACGTCTCTGCCGTTGCGAACAATACAAACGGTAGCGATATGCAGACATGGTGGTGGACAGTAACTGCTGCCACCTCAGCGGGTCCGCCAGAAATCACCTCACCCACACCATCGTCTGCGACTGTCAGCAATACAGAAAATGATGCAAGGGACTTCAGCATTGTAGTCAATCAAACAGTCGATGTGAAATGGTACATCAATGGAAGTGAGCTATCTGGCGAGGGTGGTAACTGTAATGCTGGTGCTACCTGCACGTACTCAAACACAAGCGCAAAAACCGGATACTGGAACGTCTCTGCCGTTGCGAACAATACAAACGGTAGCTATATGCAGACATGGTGGTGGACAGTGACCTCGAGCGGACACTCCACCGGCTTCCGAATCTGGGATGCGGACAGAGATCCTCCTATGGATCTCAACTACACATGGGATGCCCGCAGTTTCACCGGATTCTATTATGATCTTGATGACGATACCAGCACAGAGACACTGACCATTCATCTGGACAGTGACGATGATCGAAACATCGAAGAGGGCGATCTCGAGTACATCACCGAAGCAGCCGATATTGACTTTGAATACGATGATTGGGACAAATACAAAGTGATCGGTTTTATGGCAGAGAAGTATTTCGCAGGATATGGCAGTACTACCGATGATGAGATAACATCCGATACCATAAGCCTCGTCTCAAAGGATATGCTCAGCAAGGTTCTGGTTGATGAAGACGAGAAACACACGGTCTCAACGGGTGCATCGCTCGAACTCAAAGAAGGCTATGAATTAAAGATCATACAACTCGACAGAGATGGAGGTCAAGCACAACTCGAACTGCTGAAGAACGGAAAAACTATTGATACCGATATCGTGACATCACCAGACACGTATGTGTACACGAAAGATCTCGGAAAACTGGATGATGTCCCGATAGTTGCGATCCACATCAACAACGTCTTTGCTGGTACAGAGTCCAATATGCTCGTAATCGATGGCATCTTCCAGATATCGGATGATTGCATCTCTGTAGATACCGGTGATGACTACGACGATATGGAAATCAAGTCTTCTTCAGGTTACAAGATCAAAATGGAAAACACCGATGACATCGATCTCGAAGAAGGTGAAATCGTTGATATCATGGGGAACATCAAGTTCCTCGTTGCCGACAGCGGTACCCTCCGGTTCGCACTGTATGAAGAGATAACAGAGCCGGGTACGCATGACATTCGTGGAACGGTCCACAACACAACCGACACACCGACATGGGATCACATGAACTTTGAGGGGTTCTACTACGACATCGATGACGATCTCGGCACCGAAGAATTGCGTGTTGAAAACAGCGGCAACACCATCGGTGAAGGCAAGCTTGTCTACACAACAAAACCTGAACCGGTTGGATTCGATCTCGACGAATGGGGCTCTTATGAGGTGATCGGTTTTATGGCAGAGCCGTACTTCGCCGGATATGACGGAGAAAACACCGATGATGAGATAACCAACGACGACCTCAGCCTCATCTCAAAGGATATGCTGAGTAAGGTCTTAATCGATGTTGAAGACGACCGCAGTATCTCCACAGGCGCATCGCTTCAGTTGGAAGAGGGTTACGAGTTAAAGATTATACAACTCGATGCTGATGGAGGTCAAGCGCAACTCGAACTGATAAAGAACGGAAAAAGTATTGACACCGATATTGTAAAATCACCGGACACGTATGTGTACACGAAAGATCTCGGAAAACTGGATGATGTCCCGATCATCGCGATCCGTATCGGCAACGTCTTTGCTGGCACAGAGACGGCTATGGTTACAATCGAGGGCGCATTCCAGATATCAGATGATCCTATCTCCATAGACACCGGTGACGAATACGGCGAGATGGAGATTACAACTGCTTCAAGCAATAAAATCGAAATGAAGAACAAAGAGGACGTTATCGATCTCGAAGGCGACGAGACCATCATGATAACGGATACTATCGGCTTCAAGGTCTCAGAAGACGAAAAACGGTACTACCTCTTTGTCAGACGCACCGTTGGTTCACTCGACTCGCTTGAGATCGAGTTCTCCGAGACTCCGATTGTGGATGAGGAACTCACGATTACAGTAACAGCAACATCAGACGGCGATCCGGTCGAGGGCGCGACCGTTACATTCGATGGAGAGAACCTTGGTCTCACCGACTCAAACGGCGAGGTCACGTACACGCCGGGCGATGCTGACACGTTCACGGTTACTGCGAGCAAGGAGAATTACGACTCTGCATCAGCGGATGTCAAGATCCTTACCGAAGATGAGGCAGAGAAGGACGCACTGGATCTCGCCATGCCTGAAGTGGTTGATCCGGACGAGGAAATGATCATCAGGGTGACGTCTGACGGCGATGCAATCGAGGGCGCGATGATTACCTGGGACGACGAGGAGATCGGAGAGACCGATGATACCGGAAGCCTGACTTACTCGCATGAGGAGACTGGCACGTACACGGTTACCGCAAGCAAGAGCAGGTATCTTGATGCAAGCGAGAAGATCACGGTCTCCATCCCCGCTGCAAAGTTCGAGCTTGACGGCATCAGCCTCCCTGATGAGGTGGCTGTTAAGAAGAGCTTCACCATCACCACCAACGTCACGAACGTTGGTGATATCGAGGGCATATACCGTGCAGAACTGGTGATCGACGACGGTAACGGCACCGTCACCAATGCAGGCTCGCAGAACGTCACCCTTGCGGCTGGCGAGACCGAAACCGTGAAGTTCACGTACAAGATCGCGGATGCAGGCACATATACCGTGCAGATCGGCGGCGAATCGGGTGAGATCGTGGTTACCGCGAGCGAGTCGAAGACCGCGCTTGTGGCTGTCATACTCTTCATTCTGGCTGTGCTTGGTGGGATCGGGTATGTGCTGATCAGCTCGGCTCCGGAAGGCGGATGGACTAGCGAGAAGCTGATCGAGGCGATCAAGGATAAAATGCCCGGGAAGAAAGGGCTATGATCTGGATGATGCCCAAACAGGAACATTTCTTCGTGAAAAACGATTGAGACCACGGTGATGGTTCCGGACGAACCGGTTTTCGGTGGTTCTCCGGGACTGTCACAAAATAACCCGGGACAAGATTGAAGATCCCTAAACACAACCATATAATAGGATAACATTTGTGTAATTTGTGAAATTCGTGCCATTCGTGATTTATTTGTATGAATTGCTGTAAAAAGTGATTAAATCACGAATGCACACGCCCCGGACGAATGCCTCAAAATAATAATGACCAGATCAAAATCAAAACCGGATGACCCATCAGAAAGAGGCGGCTACCCCGTCGCAGGTAGACACAGCGCGGTCAAGCCCTGCCTCTGGCTGAACCGGTCGATACGAGGAGAGGGGAGCTGCTACAAGTCGCAGTTCTACGGCATCCAGTCGCACCGGTGCATCCAGATGACGCCCACGCTGTCATGCAACCACCGGTGTCTGCACTGCTGGCGGCAAATTGAACATGCCGTGCCGTTGCCAGCCCCTGCCGAGTGGGATTCTCCAGTTGAAATCAAGGGGTCTATCATTGCAAAACACCTGCGCCTGATATCGGGGTACGGCGGGTCAGATACCACTGATCCGGATGCATTAAAAGAGGCAAAGCAGCCGAACCAGGTCGCGATATCGCTTGCAGGCGAGCCTACGCTCTACCCGTACCTGCCAGAGTTGATCGACGAGTTCAAGCGGGATGGGATGACGACCTTTGTGGTGACAAACGGCACGCAACCCGACATGGTTGCCAGAATCTCGCCAACGCAGCTTTATATCAGCCTGAATGCGCCTGATGAGGATACATATCTGCGGGTATGCAACCCGATCGGGAATTTCTGGCAACAGATCCAGGAATCGCTGGAGATACTCGAGGGTGCCAGGTCGAGGATGCGAACCGCGGTCAGGATTACGCTCATCAAAGGATTGAACATCTTCGATCCTGAGGGGTATGCACGCCTGCTGCAAACATGCGAGCCGGACCATATCGAGGTTAAGGCGTACATGCACCTTGGGTTTTCAAGGAAACGCTTAAGCAGGGACGCGATGCCGGATCACGACGAGGTGCTCTCATTTGCATCGGAGATCGCGGATGAAATTGGATATAAGATCGCAGACGACGCTCCGGTCAGCCGTGTCGTGCTCCTGTCGCGGGACGGGCAGGCAAAGCGGGTAAGGTAAGCCCCTTCGGCAGGATTGACCGTCACGGCCACAATTCTATCTGTGGCGGTGTGAAGTATAAAAGCGGTTATACTCGATGAGGCGCATCTTATCGACAATACATGTCGAGGGGATCAACTCAGGTTGCTCTTGAAAAGGCTAAAATATCTTTCCACTACGGATTTCAATGTCTATGCCCTCTCTGCGGTCGCGCTCCCTGACGCTGATGCGGCGTGCGATGTGCTATGTGCTATGTGTGATGTGTGACGTGCGAGGGGATGAACCGCATATTAGGTTTTTTCCGTAAACCTAACTTTTTTAGGGCAACTTATTTCCATACCTAACTTCATACTATTCTAAAATGAATAAAGAGGTGTGTTACAATGGATTGTGAATGCGGTGGAAACTGCGCTCATTGCAAATGCAAGTGCTGCGCACGGGCTGCGGATGAAGAGGTTGACGAAGAGGAGTAAAGAAACCCGCTCGAAACAACAGGGAACCCGGTCGCAAGGGTTCGCAGAGACTGGCGAAAAACCCTTGCGTCACCTGCAGTTGCGCTCAATTTTTTTGTATAAAAACACAAATCCCACCCAACAAAATACATGCAGACATCAGAGATTGCTATACAATGACTACCAGCATGAGCGAACCGGACTTGCGACGCACGTGGGAAGAGATGTGGAATCAGAGAATGCGTCAGATGAGGATCGAATATGACCACGAATTCAGGTCTAAACTCGCAGAAGACCACAGAGAG
>DAOWIV010000111.1 GCA_030640725.1 Methanosarcinales archaeon
CTTCCAAAAGCTGAGTAGTTACACATGAATTTTATAATCGAGACACATGCCTGCAGATTGACTATCACAGATTCCACAAAAAGCAGCCACAACATAAGTTTAAGCAAATCCGGAAGAATTAGTTTTCATGCTAAACATCCGAGACCTGTCATCCGAGTTCGAAGCAAGGAAGGGTGCCATCATAAACTACGAACGCGAGACATCAGGCGAACTCGACGAATATAAAAAAGCACTCCCGGATCTGGATCACGCAGACGCATCCCGGAACGATTCGCTTCCGCAGTACAGCGGCGCAAAACTCTTTGAGCAGGGGGATGTCATCAGACGGTTTCGTCTGGCTGCTGCGTGGAACAACCCGGAGGATGTGATTGGTTGGGTGGACGGCGTGCTTTCCGGCGTCACCGTTGGATCGGCGGATGGCAGCCAGATATACCCTGACAAGAACTACGGTCTCCCGATTGCAGCCGTGCAGATCGGCAGCATATACAACCGGCACACGACAGATCGCGAGTATGCACAGGGAACAAGCGCCACCCTGATTACCCCTGATGAGTTCGCGGACGCAGGCGTGTATGCGTACGGAAAGGAGTTTGTGGACGCCAGACGCTTTGCTCTTGAATGCGACGCTCTGATTGACCTGATGCGTACAAACGACCAGATTTACCTGCTGCTCGATGGGACGCTGGTGCCCTCGCACATCAATGCGCTGCGCAAGAATCTGAAGGACATATATCTCGATGCGATGATGAAATTGCTCGACGCTTCAAAAGAGACCGGAAACCTGATAATCGGGTATGTGGATGTGAGCGTGCAGAGAGACGTCGTGACCATGATGCGACACATCTACGGGCTGAAAGAGACGAAAAAACTCTTCGACCCGGTGTTGTTCGCAGATGAACTGAACTGGGGTGACCGGACAAAGGCGTTCATCTGTAACCGGGACGACCGCCGAGGGACCGACAGTCCGTCGGTGCTCGATACATATATCAGGTACCGGGACAGTGTCGCCTTCTTTTATATGCGAATGGGCGATCTCCCAAGCCGGATCGAGTTTCCGGTCTGGTGTGCGGATGATACGGGCGAGATCGACCGTATCGCAGATATCGTCCGTGCGGAAACGATCCTGCGTGGCAGCTATCCCGATATTCTGATGATAGCACACAGAAACGCCGTGATCACGACAAAAGAGCACGAGGTATTCTACAGGATGCTGAGCCGGTTCTGTAGAGCGCACGGGATTGTTACGCATGCAGGGGCAAAGCAGGGGTATAAGGCGCGAGAGAGCAGTTCTTCTTAGGGAACATGGGTTTTAGCCACCATAAACACGGGCGTTCATACACAGGTCTCCAGCGCATCGATCATATCTTTGAATATGAACCGCTCTGGCACGACCTGCACCTTCACACCGTACTGTTGCAGCGTCCCTGCTGTCGGGGGTCCGATCGCGGCAACGATTCGCTCATTCAGCATATCAACGACCCCGGATTCGCCCTCCATGCTGCGTGCAACCTTCATGAAGTTGTGAACGGTCATCGCGCTTGTGAATGCAAACGCATCGATCCTGCCTGCAAGCGTTTCCTCAATCAGCCGCTGCTGCCTGCCATCGTCAGGAAGCACCAGTCTGTACACAACGGTCTCGTGCACCGTGACAGCAACGCGCCCGGAGAGTGATGCGATCAACGCTGGATCGCCGTGCGCACTCCGCACCACCTCAATGACCTGTGGAATCTTGCCATCGGTCTCGCCAAGCATCTCTGCGATCCCTTCCGAACTGAAAGAGTCCGGCATCATGGAAACAGTGATACCTTGCTTTTCAAGTGCTTTTTTCGTCTTTGACCCAATGGCAACGACGCACATCATGTTTAACGCACTGATAAATCCTGAAACGTCTCGAATCTTCTGCAGCGTGAACGCGATGCCGTTTGCGCTGGTAAATACCACGATGTCCGATTCGTGTGCAAGCACGCGCTCCACAAACCCGTCGAAACGGTCATCACAATGGCTCTCAAGCTCGATCATCGGCGCTGCGATCACATCAAATCCGCGTGAACGCGCAAGTTCGATCGAGGAATCGAGGTGCATATCAGGGCGCATGATCGCAACGACTGGTCGGTTCATGGTGGTGGTTTTGGTCCGGCTGGTAAAATGCCTTGCGGTTTCTGATTTTTCCAGAATTTTTGGGATTGCTGCAAGCAGCAGGCGCGCCACAAACCATCCCGCACTCCGGGGTGCCAAAAAAGGAGACCCCAAACCCGCGGATTCATTGATCAGGCTTGTAATACATCAGCATATTATAACCCGGTCGCAGCGTGAATTCCCTGTTTGAATAACTCCAGTGAAGCGTGATATTATATCGTTTTTCCTCCGGAATGATGACAATATCTGCGCTTGATCGCTCAGGAACGCTGTTTAAGTATCCGCAAGCCTTGTAGTTCCGCATGTACCACGGCAGGGGCCAGTAATCGTTTTCAGGGGCTGCTATCAGTATGCTTGTATTGGAATCGTCCATGACCTGCTGGTCAACGAAATCCACCACATCGAGCACCTCTGATGTGGTCTGCACATAGATCAGCCCGTGTACCGGTATGCCGTGTATCACAATCTCGTCTGACACGGTGTTTTCACAATAATTTATATATATGCTTTGCTGAATCAACAATCCTGCCATGAGCACAACAGCCGCTATAACCACTATTTCGACATTTCTCGGCTTCTGCGGAAGTGATGGCAGCAATTCTCCGAGGTATGCGCCGGCAAGCAGCGTAAATGGAAGCAGGATGTGAAGCACAAGCCATGGCACCTTCTCCTGCAGGTATGAGTACATGGTGAGCGACGCTATGCCCCAGTACAGCAAAAAGATCATAAATATATTTCTCTTTCTCAGATAATGCACTCCGCCAATCAATGCGAATGATGTGATTAGAAGCTCGTACCTGACAAGAATCGGGAGATAAAATGACCAGTGACCTCCGATGCGTTCGATTCTGTGCATCTCTGCCCAGTGGCTGATGGCATCCGGGACTACCGAGAAGAGCGCTCCCGGATCAGTGAGGAAGCCCGTATAGAAGAGCGCAAAGACCGCAAAGGAGATCAGTGTGAATAACAGTGTGTCGATCACTATGGTGGTGTTTATCTCCTTTTTGGCTACGAGATAAACCAGTGCAAAGAGGAAAAAGAAGCCCGCGATGATATATGCATTTTCCTTTGTGCATACGGCAAGCCCACCTGCCATTGCGCCCGTGCAGACATATATCCACCTGTACCAGTCGTTTTTGTATTTTATATATTTGACAGCAGATACGACGAAGACGAGCGAGAAGAGAGCGAGGTAGATATCGTTTCTGAAGAATCTTGAGTAGTAGAGGAACGATGGTGAGATTGCGAGCACCGCTGCTGTGAGGAGCGCCCCGGTGTGCCCGAGCTTATCGCGGAGCGCGTATACCATTGCGACCAGCAGCACGCCCGCGATCGCTGGAAGCAGCCGGGCTGTGAAGTTGCTGTCTCCGAACAGATGAAAGATCGCTGCCGTCGTGTAATAGAGAAAAGGACCGTGGTAAGTCGGGTCATAGTGGTATGCGCCGTTTTTGAACAACTTGTAAGTTAAATATCCATGCACGCCTTCGTCATGATGGAAGACCCGGTCATCGAGAGCATAAAAGCGGAGTGCAGTTGCTAATATGATGATTGCGAGGAAAAGGATGATGTAGCGGCTCTTCCGGTTCACTTAAGCCACCCCAAACGTGGAATTGGTTGAGCCGGATTTCGCACTCAATTCTTGCACGTCGCCTGCGAGTGCTGGCAACAGTGTGACCCCGACCGGTTTCATGGTTTCTCTTGCAATTTATTCCCACGATACTTCTGAAGCAACCTTGTCACCGCCCGCACATCACGCCCCTGCTGCCGGGAATCCGCGAGACACGCATGGTACAACTGGTCGGTCAGGATGCTTGGCACCGCCTTGCACATCTGGGCATGGAGCGTGAGATCGAAGCATCGTGCCTCGCTCTCAGTGAGTTTCAACGCCTTATACTCGCCCGCATGTTTCATAAACGTCGGATTCTCCGAATCATCGGTCCCGAGCACAAGCCCCGAAAGATGAGTCCCGGGAATCGGTTCTGCGATGCTCACAAAGACATCATCCAGGAATGTATCCTCGATTAAGCCTTTTGTCATCTCATAATCCTCGATCGTCTCTCCCGGATAGCCCACAATGAAACTTCCGCCGACCTTGACGCCGCACTGCTGCGCAAGTTCGATCGCATGGACGTTTGCTTCCGAATCCACCCCTTTCCGCATCACTTTGAGCATCTCGTCACTCCCTGACTCGATTCCGTAGTAGACCCAGCCCATCGTGAAGTCGTGGATCGCATGTAAGACCTCTTCGTCCACGTAATCGACCCTGATGTCGGGAACCGATACATTTCTTGGACCCATCACCTCTGCGATTGCCTGCAGGAGTTCGATGAACGCGCTCGTGTTGACAGATCCTGATTTGCCGTACTGGTAGAGCGAACTCGTTCCGCCGCTTATCGCAATCCTCCGGACACCACGCCGCTTGAACTCCTCGATCTCCGCGATGATGTCCCCGATTTCCCTGCTACGAATCTTCGTTCCAAAGAACTTTGGAACCTGACAGAAGCCACATGCGCCGACGCATCCCCTGTGCGTCTCGATGTACGTGTTTGCACCCCTGATGCTCTGGTTCCCGATGTCAGCCGGTATCAGCGGCATCGGTCTCTCGATTCTCGCAGGCTTCGGCTCCGTTACGACGATTTTACCGTCACTTCTGAATGCGATTCCCAAGATGTCCTCTGAAACTCCATTGTTCAGCAATTCAACCGTTGACTCTTCCCCTTCACCAACGATGACCGCGTCAACATCCAGTTCTCCGAGGACGATGTCAGGGTATGCGCTGATCGGACCACCTACGTAGATCGTGCTGCCGCCCCGGGCTGCGGATCCGGATCTGAATGCGGATGCGAAATTCCTGATCCTCTCGTCAAGGAGGTGGAGTGTCGAGTAGAGGCTCAGCAATATCACGTCGGCGCCAGCTTCGGCGGCGTCATCCGGATTTTTGGTAAGTGTCACATCAAATCCGGCACTCCTGAGGACTCCGCCGATCACCATGGAGCCGTAGGTATAGAGGTCAGGGGAGACGATCACAATCTTCATGGCTGCTCACATCTGGATGTAGTCATGATATATACTTTACCAGGGGGAGTATTTACAGTCCGGGTCCGTGCATACAGTGTCACTAAGGGTCCCAGATATGGTGATATAATGTTATGGTGTTCGCAACGTCCGTGTGTAGCTCAACTACCGATGACCTGCATATCAGAAACACGCACCGTTGGCACAACAATATCTCCAACAGCACGAACATCCGTACCAACACCATCGATGTTCTTGAGCAGATCAAACACATTTCCAGCGATCATGATCGATTTTATTGGCTGTTTTGCCTCGCCGTTTTTTATTAGGAAAGAATTGCGGGCTTCCACCGAGAAATCGCCTGAATAATGGTTTGCGGTGTGTGCGCCGATCACCGAATGGACGAGCACGCCGCTATCGGTCTCTGCGATCACGTCGCTTGTCGGACGCTGGTAATTTAGCACAAGGTTGCGCACATCGACAGACGGCGTTGTGCCGTACCCTGAGCGTGTCGCGTTGCCAGTGCTTGCGATGCCTGCCTTTCCAGCGGTGTATGCGTCATGCAGATGCCCTTTCAGCACCCCGTCTTCGATGATTACCGTCTTTTGGGATGGTGTTCCCTCATCATCCGACTCTGCGGTTCCGATTCCACCTGTTCGCAAGCCATCGTCGAGTATGGTCAGTTCATCAGATGCAACCTCTACTCCGATCTCAGAAAGCATCGATCTGCCCTTCTGCACATTATCAGCGTCCAGAGATGGGATAAAAGCGTATTCAAGGATGTCAGCAATCGCAATCGGTCCAAGCAGCACCGGAATTCTCGCGGTCTCTATGGCGGTGCCGTGCATCGACTCTCTGGCAAGTCTGGCTGCATTCCTCCCGATCTCGAACGCATCGACATCAAAGCTTCTGGAGATGCCGAACTCGTGAGCGGTGGATATGGCGCCCCTATCCTTCATGGTGCACTCGATGAAAAGATGCATCATCGTCCCCTTCTCGGTATGCTCGATGCCGTTTGTGTTGAGGATATGGCAGGTTGATGTCGAGATCGAAAGCCCACCCGATGTCGGGATCGCGCCAATCGACCTGACACCGCGGACCATATCGACTGCAAGTTCGACACACCTTGAGAGTTCGATCTCTGCGAGCGCACGGTCAAAGACGCCCTGCACCGACTGATAGGATCCTGGCGCAGGAAGCTCCCTCCAGTCAGGATCCGGCTGGGATGCACGCGCCGATGTCACCGCAAGTTCGGATGCACGCCTAACATCGTCTTCATGATTCACGCTTGAGAATCCGACAGCGCCCGAGACGATGGCGCGTATGCCGATGCCGCTTGCAAACGATTCTCTGGCATACTCGATATGATCGAGCTTGGTGTTGATGCTGACTGACCGGTCTGTGACGCAGTATGCTTCCGCTTCATCAGCACCGGCACGCTGCGCGTATTCGACCGCCTGCGCTGCAATGGATATCATGAGAATCTCGTTTGTGTGGTGCTGGCATAAGGCTTTTGCATGTCACGCCTTCCCGTGCCTTATGAACCACTCAGCAAACTTCTCGAACGATTTTGCCCTGTGAGATACTTTATTCTTGGCATCATCGCCCATCGATGCAAAGGCGACGCCATCAATCTCGAAGATCGGGTCGTAGCCGAATCCACCGGCTCCCCGCTCCTCATAAGCGATCCTTCCTGTGACTGTGCCCTCGAAGGTGATCGCCGTCATACCTGGCTTGCAGTATCCGATTATCGACCGAAACGTGGCTCTTCGTTCATCGTTCCCCCCGGTATCACGCATCAGCGTAAGGATGCCGGCGTTTCCGATGGTATCATAGACATAAGCAGCGTACGGTCCGGGAAACCCGTTTAACGCATCGATGTAAAGCCCGGTATCCTCAACAATCACTGCACAGTCCAGCCGGTTCACCACGTGCTCAGCCCCATACGCGGCAACCCGCGCAACATCGTCGTCCTGCAGTTCAGGGTACCCGCAGTCGTTCTGCACAATTGTAATCCCGCGTGGTGCGCAGATGGCGACTGCCTCTGCCACCTTGTGCGGGTTCCCTGTCACGAATATGATCTGATTCGTCATCATGTCACTTCATTTTATTTCATTTCATTTCAGATTGGCGGCGTACGCGTCAATCGTCTTCTCGATATCCGTTGCAGTGTGCGCAATGCTCAGAAAATTGGTCTCAAACTGCGAAGGCGGAAGGAAGACTCCGCTTTCAAGCATCCGGCGGAAGAAACGCAGATATTCGTCTTTATCGCATCTGAGCGCATCCTGATAGTTGCGCGGCATGTCTCCGAAGAATATCTTGAAGATGCTCCCGACTCCGGAGACTGAGTAGGGCAGTTTCAGGTCAGATACGAGATCCTGCAATGCAGAGCGGAGTTTATTTCCGCTTGCGTCCAGTTTTCTGTGAACATCCTCAGACTTGAGCGTATCCAGCACGGCAAGTCCCGCGGTCACCGAAACAGGATTTCCGCTGAATGTTCCCGCCTGATAGACACCGCCTGATGGAGATATCATCTCCATGATCTCCTTTTTGCCGCCAAATACGCCAAACGGAAATCCCCCGCCGATGATCTTCCCGAGCGTCGTCATGTCAGGAACAATCCCAAAATACTCCTGTGCGCCGCCCATTGCAAGCCTGAATCCTGTGATGATCTCGTCGAAGATCAGTAGCACATCGTTCTCCTCTGTGACCCGGCGCAGAGCCTCGAGATAGCCGGGGACCGGAAGGATCGGTCCGACGTTTCCGAGCACCGGTTCGATGATCACCGCAGCAAGGTCGTCCCGGTTCGACTCGATGAGACCTGTTATTGCCTCGATGTCGTTGTAGGGTGCCTGAAGCGTGTGTTTCGTGAAATCCGGCGGGACTCCAAATGAGTCTGGCACGCCGTGCGTTGTCGCGCCTGACCCTGCTTTTATGAGAACGGCGTCGTGAGCGCCGTGAAATCCGCCCTCGATCTTCAAAAACTTGTTTCTGCCAGTATACCCGCGGGCAAGGCGCAGAACGCTCATCGTTGCCTCTGTTCCGGACGAGACGAACCGCAGCATCTCGATACTCGGGTAGATGGATGCGATCCTTGATGCAAGCTTCACCTCTGCCTCGATCGGGGTTCCGTAGAGCCAGCCACGGTCGAGCTGGTCTGTAACTGCGCTCTTGATCGCGGGGTGCGCATGTCCGAGGATCAGGGGACCATATCCCATGCAGTAATCGATGTAACGGTTCCCGTCAAGGTCAGTGATCATGCAGCCCCTGGCAGATGCTGTGTAGAACGGATGCGGCTTGATTGCACGCACCGGCGAACTGACGCCGCCTGGAATAATTTTCCTTGCCTCTTCGTATGTTTTTTCTGATTGCGTAGTCGTGGTGGTAGTCATGGTCATGGATATGCCTCAATTAGATACGGGGCTGATAACCTAAATATTTATTTGGGTGGCGCGATGCAATGAGCGCGAAGACTTTTATTTCTTCAGGTCAGTCGCTCTGGCGCATGATTGCGTTGCTGAGTGACTCCCCGTCAAATAGTTTACCCCGATGTCTTTTGTCCGGAAGTCCCAAGAGTTAAGCATCGCCCGGACAAACTCGGCGGCACAACCCCAATGACAGAATACCAATCACTAAATCAAGAGAGATGACCCAACAATGATCATATCAATAGCAAGCGGAAAAGGCGGCACAGGGAAGACCACAGTGGCTGTAAATCTTGCGTTGTCGCTCTCGAATGTGCAGTTACTGGATTGCGATGTCGAAGAACCGAATTCACACATCTTCCTCAAACCAGAGATAGATGATGTAACGTCGGCATGTACAATTGTGCCCGTGATTGATCACGATTTATGCGATTACTGTGGAAAGTGCGCGGC
>DAOWIV010000230.1 GCA_030640725.1 Methanosarcinales archaeon
AAACACCGCCTCGCCATCACTTTCACTCTCATCACCCGGATTCCCATACCACATCGTAATCCTCGCCTCGCCATTCGCAGGAATCTCAGGCACCTTCACCCATATCGCAGCACGCTTTGACCCCGCATCGAACTCCTCGATCCAGTAGCTCAATTCACGCCCGTCTGGATCCGTGAATCTGATATCATCGCCATCCGGCTGCGCTTCTTCCGGAAATTCACTGCCAGATAACTCCACCAGCACCTGATAATCACGAAGCGTCTCGCCAGAGTTCTCATGAATCGCGATCTCTCGCTGGTACTGCCAGCCCGCAAGTCCCGCAGATGCCGGTGCCGGCAGTGCCGCAAGAAGCAGCAGACCAGCAAGAACCGATGCCAGAACAGCCATCCCCATCTTACACATCTTTCATCACCTCACGCACTGCAAGCAAATTCAGCCTCGACTGCGGTTTCATCATCGTCGTAAGCGGGTCCACGAAGAGAATGTTCTCCTTAACCAGATACCTCTTAGAGACCTCATCCACCTCGTTCATACCGATCTCATCTCGGGTCAGGAACATCTTCAAAGTAGAGGCAAGTTTCTCGTAGGACACATCACAACACCTGCTGCCTATCATCATCTCATCTCCCAGTTCCTTAACAAGCTTCAACCGGGTCTCTATCTCACCAGTCCTGAGCGTAAGCATCCCATTAACCTTCTTTTCCCTTTCTTCCGCATTTATCAACTCAACCAAACATATTGGTTTACCGCCGCAATGATGCCACGCAAGCTCTTTCTCCTCATCGCTAAGTCCATACTCCTCCAGAAACGCGGTGGTCGTTTCTCTGTCAAAATCATCCACTGGAAGGTATCTGCACCGATCTTCCAGCATCGCCTCGCTATGAACATCCTCAATGAAGAGTGAGTCAGATGAAATTGCAAATACGTGTGCTAAGTGTAATTCCTTGGTTAATCGGATAAAAAAGTTAAATAATTTGTAGATCAGCAAATCATCCACTTTCAAATCTCCTATCACCTGCAATTCATCGATGATTAAAACGGGCGTACGCTTCTTTGATATTTCCACAAAGAACCGCTCTATGTATTTGAACATATCTTTACTTTTATCTTTTTTTTCAAATATCTGTTCAAACAGATTTATTGGTATCGGAATTCCACTAACTGCACCCAGATCCTTCAATATTGATTTTGCATACTCGGTGACATTATCAACCCCACCATCCTCGTCAATCTCGAATAGAACGTTTAAGAAGTCTTCGTAATCCGTAATGAACCTCCCGCGCAGATTAACATAGAAAGGAGCATACTCGTCTGACAGTTCCTCAATCAGGTGGCTGATCATCGTGGTCTTGCCGCTATTTATCGGTCCGTAGACGAAAGTGATTAAGGACGGCTCTGCGTCCAGTATCGCCCGTATCTCTTTCATCTCCTTTTCGCGGTCGTGGAATGCGATTCTTTTCATGCTCATCCCCTCCGTAAATATACTGCAACCAGCCCATCATCATCTCCCTCTGCCTGCACGCCAGCGGGCAGCCCAGCAAGCGCGATCACAAGCGACACCCGGACAGCGATCCCGATTCTACGCATCAGCGAATCACCTCTCGTATCGCAAGCAACTCCAACCTCGACTGCGGCAGTATCATCTTCCTGAGCGGGTCAACGAAGAGTACGTTCTTCTTGACCAGAAATTCCTTGGATATCTCATCCACTTCGTTCATATCGATCGTTTCACGATCAACAAACTTCTTCAGTGCTCCAACCAATTTCTCATAACTTACACTGTATTTAGTATCTTCTATAATTATCTCGCCGCCCAGTTCGTTAATTCTTTTGAGTATTGTTTCTATCTCACCGGTCCTGAGTACAAGCATCTCCCCCGCTTTCTCTTCCCAGTTTTCGTAGTTCATGAGTTCGATCAGATACACCGGCTTACCGCCACAGTGTTCCCACGCAACCGCGACCTCATCATCGCTAAATCCATACTCCTCCAGAAACGCGGTTGTCGTTTCACGATCAAAATCATCCACCAGCAGATATCTGCACCTGCCTTCGAGCATTGCCTCACTGTAAACACTCTCCATGAAAAGCGAGTCAGATGTTGCCACGAAGACATGCGCCAGACGCTTCTCCTTTGTCAGGTCGATGAAAAAGTTGAAGAGTTCGTAAATGAGAAAACCATTCACTTTCACATCCCCGATCTTCTGCAATTCATCCAGAATCAATACTGGTTGCTTACCCGAATTTTTCACCTCTTCAAAAAGTTTGATTATGTATGAAAAAGCATTCTTTGGCTTATTGTCCTTGAACACGTAATCCAGAAACTCTCTCGTTATCGGTATGCCCGCAGCCTTGGTGACGGACGAAACCAGTTCAGCGAGCGTCTCTTTTCTTTTCCTCGACGCCCCCTCAGTCTCCATCTCCATCTCAAAGAGCGACTCGATGAAATCATCGTAACTCGATAAGAATTTAGTCCTTAAGTTTATATAGAAGACAACGTACTCATCTGGTAGTTCCTCTATCGTATGGGTGATTAATTCGGTCTTTCCGCTGTTTATCGGTCCGTAGATAAAGGTGATCAGGGTTGGTCGGCTATCCAGTATCGCCCGTATCTCTTTTGTCTCCTTTTCACGATTGTGGAATTCTATGTTTCTCATATTGCGCTCCTCCAAATGGTTTCTTCTTTTTCAACCTGTCCTTATTCTTTTGATCAATAATGCTACAAGCAACACCCCCGCCGCCAACACCGCCTCAAATCCGGGCAGCTTGTTCTCCGGGTCTTCCGATTCAGAATCCGCGTAAATGGGATTCGGTTCATCAACAACCAGCGTGAGTGTATCGTACCGTGTCGGGGACTTTGAACCGCCCTCGAACATGTAGTACACCTCGCTTTCGATTTCATGCGCCCCGATCTGGTTGCCGGTGAGGCGCACCTCGATTGACCGCACATTGTCGCCGGATTCGATTACCTGGGTGCAGGTGTAGATTCCGGATCCGGCTTTCGCGAATGAACTGCTGGTAACCGAGACACCGGATGGCGGCTTTAAGATTAGCTGGACTGTCATTGGGGGATTTCCGATTGGGTTGACTGCGGATAGGGTAAAGATGGCGTCCTCGCCTTTCTTGATCGTGGTTCTTGTGGTTCCGAAATACACGCTTGGTCCGGTTCGTTCGACTGTTAGCGGGAGTTCTTCGAAGCCTGTGTTTGATTTTGAATCGGTTGCCTCGACTCTGATTGTGTGCCTGCCCACCGGGAGGGGGCTTGTTGTCACGGTGTACGTTCCTGCTCGGTTCTGGGATTCGAGTAACGTTTCATCGAGCAGTATTTTTATCGAGGAGACTCCGCTGGGGTCGTTTGCGCCGTAGGTTATTTTTACTTTTTCGCCTTCTTCGAGAAGTCCGTTGTTGTTCTGGTCGATGGTGGCTGGCTTATCGATGCGTATCGCAGGTGGTGAGACGTCCGCGGGGGCAAGGTGTGCGGTTATCGATTCCGTGACTCCGGATGTGACGTATACTGAGGTTAGCCACTCAGCGTAGCCATGTTTTTCTAATTTGAGTGTGTGTGAGCCGGGGGAGGCGTCTGGAATTGTTGTTGGGGTTGTGCCTTTGTATGCGCCGTCGAGGTAGATGTCTGCGCCGGAGGGGGCGGAGGAGACTGAGATGGAGCCGGTTGTTGGTGTTGCAGTTAGGTATGCAGAAACCGCTGCCGTATCTCCTGCTGAAACGTAGACGGTTTCTGTGTAATCTTCATATCCGGATTTTTCCAATCTGATCGTATGGTCTCCCGTTGAAACATCGTATATCCGGAACCAAGCGGAACCTGTTGCCCCCTGATAAACGCCGTCGTGATAGATGCGTGCGCCGGATGGGCTGGACCATACACGAATACAGCCGGTCGGCACCGGCGTCGATGTTACTACGGTGGTTGGTGTGGGGGTCGCAGTTAGGTATGCAGAAACCGATGTAGTATCTCCTGCTGAAACATAGACTGTTTCTGTGTAATCCCCATATCCGAAGTCTTCCAAGTAGATCGTATGGTATCCTACTGAAACATATATCCAGAACCAATCGGAACATGTTACCCCCTGATAAACACCATCAAGATAGATGCGTGCGCCGGATGGGGTTGATGACACGGAAATCCTACCAGTTGCCGCTGGTGTCGCCACCTCGGTTGGTGTGACTTCAGCCACTGGTGTCACCTCCTCCGCAGAGAAACATCGTCGCTCTTCAACCACAGTATCAAGTAAAACGTTCTCAATGAAAGCACCACTGGTTGGATCATGTCGAGTCCATTCCAATTCATATTTATATATTATTTCTCCTGGACTATTCACTTCTCTGTCACACAAAATAGTTTTGGTGTCACCGACATCAAGACATCCAATGAATTCCTTAGTACCTCTAACCCATCCTCCAGAAGTCTGCCATAACCAAATATAAGGGTCGTACTGGGAGAATCGTTCCGTACCAGTATTCTCCACAATAATCGTATGTGAGATGGGTTGCCCAACCACCAAACGTTCCGGTTCTATCTGTACGCTGGTAATTTTACCGTCGATTGTTGCACTCGATAGACCAACACATATCGTAATTACAAGCATAAATGCCACAAGCACTTTCCATGTCTTTTTATACATTTTGATCACCTATACGCATTCCGATCCCAACAACCCCCCGATCACCTCAAGCACCGCGGCAAGCGGCACCCCGGTCACACCCGCGATCCTGACAGGCGAGCACCTATCCGGCTCTTCGCCTCGCGGTTTCAGGCATTCCATCACCGCCCCAACAGGCGTTGTGAAGTAATGACCGGAACTCACTTTAATCTTCCCAAGAACGCTCCCGGACCCCTCATCGAAGTGCCATTCCGCTACAAGCCCATCACCATCCCCTTGCGCCTGCACACCTGCGGGCAGCCCGAAAAGCGTGATCACAAGCGAGACCCAGACCGCGATCCCGATTCCACGCATCAGCGAATTACCTCTCGTATCGCAAGCAACTCCAGCCTCGACTGCGGCAGTATCATCTTCCTGAGCGGGTCAACGAAGAGTATGTTCTTCTTGACCAGAAATTCCTTGGATATCTCATCCACTTCGTTCATATCGATCGTTTCACGATCAACAAACTTCTTCAGTGCTCCAACCAATTTCTCATAACTTACACTGTATTTAGTATCTTCTATTATTATCTCGCCGCCCAGCTCGTTG
>DAOWIV010000140.1 GCA_030640725.1 Methanosarcinales archaeon
GATTGAGAACCCAGAGCGCCGCGGCGAAGAGGAGTATGCTGAACAGGGGGGCGATGCTACGGAAGAACTTCTTCATGGGGTACCACAACCGTCAGTACGGATCACGTTCGCCCGATCTCCAAAAACGCCGAAGATCAATTGTGCCACCTACTAAGCTGCCTGACTACCAGACACTCCCCTTCCCTCCTGATCGTTTCTCGTCACGATAAGGGACCGGAATGTACTCAACGCTTGGACGCCTGCCTGCGGGCTGCGGGTACAGGTCCATCAGCGTGTAGACCTCTTCAGGAAGTCCGCTCTTTACAGGCAATCCCAGTTCTCTGGCATGTTCAAACGTTATCGGATAGTCGTGAGTCCAGCGTCCGGTGGTGAGTGTATCTGCAATCTATTCTGCCCCTGCTTCCCCCATAGAATCCTTTACCAGATCGTATACAAACTCATGCACCTGTTTCAATGCCTTTCTCGATACATCTGCAAGAATCAGGGTTTCATCCTTTATTCTGTTCTTGTTCTTCTCATCAAGGACTTTAACTATCGATGCAGCAGGATACTGTCCCAGTTGAGGATCTACCGGTCCGAGTACGGCGTTCTCATCCATGATAATCTCGTCTGCCGAGAGCGCCAGAAGAGTGCCGCCTGACATCGCATAATGGGGCACGATTATTCTGACCGGTGCCTTATGCTTCTTCAATGCCAGAGCGATCTGTTCTGCTGCCAGAACCAGCCCTCCCGGGGTGTGCAAAATGAGATCCATGGGCATGTCCTTCGGTGTCAACCGTATTGCTCTCAAGACCTGCTCCGAATCCTCTATGTCGATGTATTTGAAGAGGGGAAAACCGAGTATAGCCATCATCTCCTGCCGGTGAATCATCGTGATGATCCTTGACCCTCTTTTCTTCTCCATCGTCTGTATCAATTTCAGCCTCGCAGCATCCAGAAATTTCTTCTTGATGAGTGGTATTAACATGCTGATCATCAGGAATATCCAGAAGATGTTCAACATGCCACCAATCGAATCTCCATCTACCATATCACTTCATTCCTATCCTGTACTTCTTATACATAGCGGATTCAAACCGTTTGATCCGGTTGCAAAACACGCGGAAGCGACCATGAAGGGTGCTAACGGCGCCCGGTTCAGGGTCGCGAAAGGTGCTCCGCAGGTGATAAGCAGGTAAGGTATTTGTCTCTCTGCAACAGTATGGTAGCTATGGAAGCGGCAGCATTCTTCGTTTATGCGTTCACATCAATTTTTGTCATCGTAAATCCGATTGTCGGGCTTGCCACATTCATCTCGCTAACGACTGAAATGAGTACGAATGAGAGGACAGAGATAGCGGGACGCGCAGTTATGGTCGCCTGTGGTCTGGCAGTTCTTTTTGCCATATCCGGAGAGCTGGTCTTAAGATTTTTTGGCATTACCGTGGACTGTCTAAGGGTTGCAGGAGGCGTGTTACTCTTCATAGTTGCGCTGGACATGCTGCATGCAAGAGTCTCACGCCAGAGGGTGACCAAAGAAGAGATAAGAGCCGCTTCTACAAGAGAGGATATATCGATTTGCCCGCTTGCTACGCCGCTATTGACAGGTCCGGCTACCATCACAACTGTAATAGTGATCATAAGAACAGGTGAAACGCTGGAACTAAAAACGATGGTAATATTAGCCATATTATTAACTTTTATCGTGTCTTATGTCATATTCAGATTTGCAAATGAGATCAATAGGATGCTGGGAGTTACTGGCTCTCTGGTAATAACACGTGTTATGGGATTATTATTGGGGGCTATCGCGGTCGAGTTTATAGCGACTGGTGTATGGAACATCTATCAGTCCATGGGGTAGTGTCGCGACAACTTAATTTTTAGGCAATTTTATAATCCAGCCCCCGCCGTGCAACCCCACAATGAATTGCGGGGCATCATACTTCACCGGAAGTCGTGTGTTCGTGCAAGCGCGGACGGAGGTGGGGTGGGCCATTTGATTCTGTCCTTTCATGGGGTCTTGGGACGAAATTCATGTACACCCCTCACGCCAATGCGGCACCACATCACCCATCACTTCCAGATACCCCACTCTTCGGATGTTGTGCCC
>DAOWIV010000011.1 GCA_030640725.1 Methanosarcinales archaeon
GACAGTGAGAAGAATGATAGAATCTGCGGGAAAATTCAGCATAGGACCGATGTCAGCAGTTGCAGGAACCTTAGCTGAGTTTGCGGTGGTGCTTGTCAGCGAGTTGTTGCTCGCATCGTCTCCGGAGTAACTCTGCGTCCTCCTTATTCTCCATGACTCGCTTGATATCGTCACCTATGCGCTGATCCTCTTCTATTGCATGATGCAGGTTATGCCCCACTGATTCCAATGCATCCATATAACACCACTCCTATTTATAAAAACGACCTCAACACATATTAATCTTACCGGGTGAAGACTACGGTTATGAACACCGTGAACACCGTGAACATCACAAACACCACAAACTCTGTGAACTCTATGAGGCTCGCTGTGGTAGACGCGCCCATACTGTACGATGGTTCGCAGATCAACCCGCTCTGGGCATACGAATATCTGGACGTACGCGGCGACTCTATCGTCGTATTCCGCGGTGCGATGGCTGTCAGTGATATAAAAGACGTGGAGGACGAAAAAAACAACAATGCGATCGAAGGCAGCGACCTGATCCATTTCATTGTTGAGCGGTTCGATTCTCCGGCAGGCATCCGGCAGGCATATTATCTTCAACGAATGCTGGTCGTCTGTATACAGGACGTTTTAATGAATTACGACGTGTCTTCTGAGAGAAATGGCGATGATCTATTTGTAGATGGGAAAAAACTCACAGTGAGCATAGCAACTGCAGGAATCTCCTCAGAAAAAATCCATTGCGGAATCAATCTAACCGGTAGAGGGACACCTCCGGAAGCAAACGCAACCGGATTACATGAACTGAAAATTGACCCCGATCTGTGGAAGGATATTGGAAAAGCGATTGCAGAACGGTTTGTTTTTGAGATCGAGGATATCGAGTCAGACATCTGTAAGACAAGATGTCTGAACAGTGGGAAATTGTGAAACCGTCCCACCACGCCCGCAGGTCACTCACTGAAATTCGCAGGTATGGATGCCTTCGCATCAAATCTTCAAATCAGCAGATCATCAAATCAGCAAGTCATCAAATACCAGCACCCGCTATAACTAACAGTAACAAAAGCCGATTAAGGGGTCTCTGGCTGACGTAGATAGACGTCACATCGCAGCTTAATTGCCACCGACTGTCTCTATCTTGAACGTAACATCAAGTCCCTTCAAGGTCAACTGGACTCGATCTCCAATCTGTAGAATGTCATCGAGGCTTGCATTCGAGCCCCAGTCATACACATAATCAAAGGCACCCTGCATCGCTTTAAATCCCATAACCGTCAGTCGATTATTCACTTCGGACGGCGTGCCGCCCTCGCTGCTAAACCATACGACGAGATAGCTCTTCATCATACATCACCTTTCGTTTCACGGTTACATCATTTGGATCGGTTATTATGCTTTTGGTCGATCCGGGGGAAGCCCGACCGCGTTGATGTGGTTGATCAGGTCGGTGAATGCGGACACCTCAAACCGTATAACCTCTTCTCGTGTCATACTGATGCTCATCTCACCATCGACGGTCAGCCGGTCAGGACCCCTGCGCACAAGCCGGTCAGTGCCATCGCCAGAGAGCACGGTCTTAATCTCAGTATCATGGACGAATGCACGCCCCGGAATGAACACGGTCTCCTTGACCTCAGCCAGATCAAGCGCCATTATGTCCTCGATCGTGATCAGGCAGCCGATATCCTTGCCAACACCGACCACGTTTACGTAATCGTTCTCATGTTGCAGGACCTTCGCAAGACGTGGCGCAGCGACGCGGCTTGTCAGCACGGTTGCTTCTTTCGTGATCTGCGGCAGTTCTGCGAGCGCATCTGCATCGTTTCTGATCGCAAACGGCGAGCCGATGAGCGGATCCTCAAGCGGGGTGCCAGTAACCCTGAACGAGTAATCATCTGCTACCCTGCGCACGATTGCCACAAACTCCTCGACCGTGTGCGTTGCAACATCCATGATCGGGGCATTCCCAAGAATCATGCCCTCTTCTCTGCTATTTGCAAATCTCATCAGGAGCACGCCCGTAACACCCATATCTTCGAGGTCTGAGAGCGTTTTCTGCAATTCATCCCCATCATTCACACCCGGGATCAAAACGATCGCCGCATACACCTTGCAGCATTCGGCAAACCTGCGCAGCACAGAAAGCGATGCTTCGGGCGTTTTATCGCCCATGTATTTCTTCCGGAGTGCAGGGTTGGTTGAGAAAACGGTGAACGAGACCTCATTAACACCCCGCTCTATGAAATAATCCGCATCATCGTCATGTTCGAATCCTTTTCCACTTGTGTATCCAAGATCGATCGGTGCGCCGTAAGAAGAGAGTGCATCGACCAGTCTGCGCAGATCCGGATAACAACTGATATCTCCTCCACCACTGATCGTTATTTTGTCAATTTCCTGCTTGGAAAACCGTATTGCTTGATTCACTTCATTCAAAACGAGTTGAAATGGCTTAAACCCATGATATTCTTCCCTAACAGCATTTGTGCAGTATTCGCAGCCTTTCTGGAACGGGAAGCAATTTTTACAGCCGAACGGTTCAATCTCTCCGACTCCTTTGAAGTAGCAGTACCTGCAAAAGCCCATGCAATCTTGCCCGGGCTTTCCTCCGACGTCAGCGAGTATGTCCATCTCTTATCACATCTCTGATAGTTGCAAATTGGCATTGCGGCGACATTGTGATCTGGTTAGAACCCTGCATACTTAAAATCTATGGGTCTAACTGGCAGCACAATTTGTTATCAGTGAGATCATAATACAGATGCCATGTTCAGGTCAAAACGCCCCCGCGAGATCTTAAACGAGATTAAATGGCGCGGCTGCCCTATGCGCGAATGCACGGTCTATTACCTGCACCGCGGTGCGCCCGGCGACACGCGGATCATCACAGGGTCTGCGATCGTGCGCCTCGGGCATTCGTTCTTCGAGACTGAGGATGGCGTCAGCATCCCGTACCACAGGATACGCATGATCGAGTACAGGGACGAGGTGGTTTATCGCAAAAGAGACGGTTCGGGGCGACCTGCCTGATGGCTCAACCATCGGAACCGCGCATGTGGATGCGGCTGCGTATGTGGGTATGCTGCCCCATATCCGGCGTAACAGAGCAGGATCGCCTCACGCAGCGCGGGCGTAAGCGTGGCGCGGGGCGCGGGGCAGCTTTCCGGACGCCCGCGCCCGGTTGCGAGATCGAGCGGCTAAAGCAGGCAAACCACAAACGATACGAATATGCAGGAAATTAGTCTTGGTGCCATTTCAAAATGAAACGTGGGTTTGATATGAAACAGGAGTTGAAATAGGAAATAGAAAACGGAAGCTTGGAACCAGAGTGCTTAAATTTGCAGAGATTGGTACGCCAATAACGAAGGGGTTAGTACTGCGGCGGCTGCATAAACAGCTATTGTAGGAGCGTCGCTGAGCGATTGGGGCTGAAACTGAGAGCGGAATTTAGAGACTTTTTATTATCTTCTGGTAACCCTCTATCCCCTCCGGCGCATACAGTGCAAAAGATTTAATATGTTTAAGAGTTATATTAGTATACATGGCAAAAGGCAACATACCGATTAATAAATCAATATCGAAAGAAGTGGA
>DAOWIV010000207.1 GCA_030640725.1 Methanosarcinales archaeon
GCATCATAGAAACTCATATCAAAGATATCCTCTGCAGTAAGCAGCCTATCGATATACCCGAGCTCATAATCGACCTCTGCAAATTCGATGGTGCAGTTAAGCTCGATGTGCGGATCGCTGATCCATCTACCATCCCACCGTTCGAAGGAATACAGAACTTTACCAGCCTCAAATCCGGTTTTTTCTGCAAATATCTCAGCAGATTCGTTTGGGTTCTCGATCAGATACTCAGTCGCCCTGATATGGATGCGTACGATCTCCTTGACCATGTCCGGGTGATTCTCGATCAGTTCGTCGCTGACGAGCAGGCAGCAACATGCATGGTCCGGCCACATCTCACCCGAACTTGCAACGCTCCTGCCATTGCCATCGAGTTCGATGATCGCAGGTCCGGGATGTGGCAGAAATACGCCGTCCACCGCTTTTGCTGAAATTGCGGTCATCGCATCTCCCGGTCCCATCGGCACGATCTCGACATCATCGATGCTGACGTTGTTATCCATCAGGAATTTCTTGAGTACGCCATCCTGGATCGATCCCGGCGGAAACGTTGCGATCTTAAGCCCGCGTAGATCGGCTGGCGAGGTGTAATTGTCTGCAATCTCAGGTCTGAGCACAAGGTCAGATCCCTGTACCTGTACTCCTGCCACGATCTTCGCCTCAAGCCCCTGCGCGATCGCAGTGATCGGTGGTGCGACACCGACATAAGCGATGTCAAGGTGACCTGCCATCATGGACTGCATCTCAGGCGGACCTGACGGGAACGGATACTCAGTGATCTCTGTGATCCCGAACTCGGCAAGGTCGTCTTTCCACCATCCCTTATCCATCGCGATCATCTCTGCGATCTGGTGTGTGCTTGGCTGGTATCCGATGCGAAGATGTGTTATCTGATCAGCTTCGGTCGTCCCTGCCTCTGTTTCCGGTGCAACTCCATTATCATCCGGTGTTTCATCAACACACCCGGAAAAAGCGGCGAGCGTCAGCACCACTATCAGTATTGTTAGTATTCTTTTCATTGTAGTCTCCTGTTCCTTAATATCTTAATATCCTGTCATCCGAGCCAGTTCCATGCTTGCCGATTTATCGGATGTCCCTGGCTCAACGATGAATACAAAGTTACCATTCGACCAGACATAACCGTACCTGATGTCACCGTCCTCTATCGGCGGTGCGGTCCGGACCTCTGTTGCCTCGTGTCCGTTAAAATTCGCCGTCGCAAATCTGGAAACCGTCCGTGCGGGCGGGTTTTCAAACTTTGACTGGTTCTTGTAGTTCTCAACAGCGTTTGCCGCATTCACCGAATCGGTACACTCGATGACGGTTACAGCCGTGTCGGTATGCTCACCGGTAGCAGCATAGATTCCCTGGACTGCATCTACAATCTCGCCAACATCCAGACTCCCTGAGACCATCGACGCAGCTTCTTCTATCATGTCCACCGTTTCCGTGTTCTTATCGAGTACGGCTCTCAAAGTGAACGATTCCGGAAGACCGTCTCTTGGAATCATATCTGCTATGTTCTGCGGCGTTTCAGGTGTCGTTGTGGCAGTCGGCGTTGCCGGTGTCGGTGCTTCTGTGCTGGAATCATCCGGTACGATACATGCGGATGCAGCAATCACCACAACCAATACCACTATCAATAGTATGCTCTTCATAATTCAGCTTCCTTTGTCAGTACTTCTCTCCTGGATGAGTTGAATAACGTCATCGTGATCGCTGACATTCTCAAGTTCACTCTCTTTGATCAGCACGGTGCCGTCGATGTGCGTGTGCCGACAGCTCCCTTTCACGATGTACAGCGACCTTGTACCCGCAACGCAAGAGATACTGCTCATCAGATGGGCATTTCTCACCATCGTCCGATTGTACGTGTTAATCCCGGTCAGCATCGTGTTATGCGCGTCATCGTCTGATATGGCGTTAAACGGCGCCTGCTTTGCAGGAAACACGATGAATCCAAGCGGCGCGAGCAGCAGCGAAACCTCGTCCTTATTATCCATTCGATCATCCCTCTGGTGATCTTTCTGATCATCCCTCTGAGCAGCCCTCGGATCATCTCTCCGGATCTTATCGTCCATAGTTGACGAAAATATCCTGACAGGACAGATCAACTCGACATCAAGGATCTCTTCGAGACGGAGCGCCACATCGATCGATGCATCCATCCCCCCACCCTCATATCTGCTGATCGTTCTCCGTGATATCCCGAGTTTGGTTGCGAGTTCCCCGAGCGAAATCTTTTTTTCGGTGCGGATGCTGCGCAGCCGTTCGCCATCGATGTGGATGCACAGCCCGCCCGGCGCCGCATAAACCAGCGGCGGGACGCCCTCGATCAGGCAATCGTGCAGTGTAGCAGGATTAATCGAAGGAATGCCGTGTCTGAAGTATGTCACGCCGTCCTCGAGCATCCGGCTGCGTGACTTGCTTCCGATGATAAGCGGCTTTCCGTTCAATTGATCGGACAGTGATCGTATCTCATGCGCTGCGGCAGCATTCAGGCTGTCGATGTTTGAGAGCGTGCGGAGCAACAGCAGGCTACGATTGTTCCGCGCAGCCAGATCAAAGCTCCTCGGGCGGGTATTGCACCGATCCGAGAGCATGAATCCGGCTCTGGTCAAGATTTCGATAACTCGGAGCGTTAACAACTCTTTGTTCATCAGGATTTCGTATACCGCACCCTGATATAAAGGTTTGCAGCTACTTACGCAGCACCATGGTGCGCGGGCAAAACGCAGGTATTTACCAGCACGGCGGTTTCAGGGCTTTAAAAAGCTCATTTTGTGGCGGTGTGAATATATGATTTTAATCTTCCGTTTCGCGAAACCAAAATTATATCTATGTCAAATCGCTCAATTCGTCTTTGCCGATCCCCGCTTGCTTCAAAATCGCAAATAGTGTTCCTTTCGGCAAATCTTTCTTATGAAGGGGTACTATTACCCGCCTTTTCGTTTCAGGATGGTAATATATGTGGTGACTCCCTTTGACCCGGTCCAGCACAAACCCCCGACTCTCCAGAGTCTTAATGATCTTTTTTGGGGTAAGGGAGGGGAGTTTGGACATGTTGAGATTCTATGCTAAACACATATATAAAGAAATGTCAGACAAAATAAAGTAAATACGAGACGGTCACGCATATTGAGCCTGAGCTTCTATGTTCAGGATGTACTCCAGCATCCCTTCCGATGTGGGTATCTCCTCACCATGTTTGGCAAGACTCTCAATATATAGCTCGATAGCCTCCCGCGCCATCTCTATAGACTCATCTATCGTGTCCCCGTAGGTGACACAACCGGGAAGCGAAGGGACTATCACAGTATAACCTCCTTCTGGCTCCCGTTTAAGCAGGATTCTGTAACTCAATATTTTCATTGTAGGTGCCTAATGCTTGCGTGGCGTAATAAAAATTCCGCCCCTCACACCCGCGTCCGCAGCCTTGCCACAACCGCATCCACCTGCTCCACCGCTGTCCCGATGTAGCTGTACGGATCCAGCGCAGCCTCGATTTCATCCGCGCCGAGATGCAAAATAACGTCCTCTCGCTTAAGCAGCACGTCTTTAAGACTCATGCCACCCTCGTGCGCCGCAATCGAGCACTCCCGGATGATGCTGTGCGCTTCCTGCCTGCCAACATGCTCTGCAAGCACGATCATCACGGATTCTGCCATATTAAGCCCACCAAGCAGATCCAGATTCCGCCGGATATTCTCAGGATAGAATTGTAAACCGCTGATAACCTTCGTTGTCAGGTTGATCAGGTGATCCGTGAGCACACACGCCTCAGGAAAGACAATTCGCTCGCAGGATGAGTTTGTGAGGTCACGCTCATCCCAGAGCGTGTTATTCATAAGTTCAGGCTCAACCATCGCCCTCACGATCCGTGCAAGCCCGCATACCTGCTCTGACTTGATCGGATTGCGTTTGTGTGGCATCGTTGAGGATCCGACCTGTTTCTTCCCGAATCCTTCCGCGATCTCAGCGATCTCGCTTCGCTGCAGGTTTCGCACGGCTGTGCAGATCTTGTCAAGCGTCGTTACTGTGTTTGCCATCCACATCACGAACTCTGCGTACCGGTCACGCTGAACGATCTGGTTTGCGACCTCGACTGATCCGATGCCAAGGTATTCCATCGTCTTCTTCTGAATCGTGGTCCCATTCTTGCCAAATGAAGCCTGCGTCCCGACTGCGCCCCCGATCTTACCCACCACGAGCCTTGGAGTCAGCTCGTCAAGCCGCGTTATGTGTCGGTCGATTTCGCACGCCCATATCGCAAACCGCAGCCCATAAGTCGTTGGAACCCCGATCTGCCCGTGCGTGCGCCCGGCGCAGACCGTCTCTTTGTGCGCATCAGCCTGCCTGACAAGGATACCAAGTAAACCGCATAACTTCGCCCGTTGGATGCTGATTGCATCACGCATCTGAAGAGCGGTCGCAGTATCAAGAATATCGCTTGATGTCGCACCGAAATGCACCCATTTTCCCGCGTCGCCGCACTGCTCCGAGATTGCGAGTACGAGCGCCATCATATCGTGCTGTATCTCGTCTTCGATCTCATTTACCCGGTCAAGCGAGACTGCGTGGACCTTTTCTGCGATAACGCCTGCAACGCCTGCGGGAATCAGTCCCACATCAGCTTCTGCCCGTGCGAGCGCGCTTTCCACGGAAAGTAGCTTTTTAAGGCGGGGCTCCTCGCTCCAGACCTGCTTCATCTCCTCTGTCCCGTACCGGTATTCGATTGGATGGACTGCCATTCTTCTCATTTATAATGAATGAGTTTATGAATATTGCGGTTCATATTCCAATCGACGATACCATGAACGCCAACGAAGAGGTACTGGACACGATTGCTGCGAACGATATAAAGTTCATCAGGCTTCAGTTCGTGGACATCCTGGGGACTGTGAAGAACGTCGCGATACCGGCTGCGCAGATGAAGAAAGCGCTTACCACCGGAATATCCTTTGACGGGTCATCTATCGAGGGTTTTGTGCGGATTCATGAGTCCGACATGCTTTTGAAGCCGGATCCGGCAACGTTTCGGATTCTGCCGTGGAAGGCAGGCGATAGCAATGGGGCGGTCGCCGGGATCGTATGCGACGTACATCTGCATGATGGCACGCCGTTTGAAGGATGCCCGAGGAACGTTCTCAAAAGAGCGGTAGGGGAAGCGGAGAAGATGGGGTATGTCATGAATACGGGACCTGAACTTGAGTTCTTCCTCTTTAAGATGGTGGATGGGGTGCCAACGACCACTCCTCACGACTTTGGAGGATACTTTGATTTTCCGCCGGTTGATCTTGCAGAGGATATCCGCAGGGACATCGTGATCGCCCTTGAGGAGATGGACTTTGAGATCGAGGCGTCGCACCACGAGGTCGCAAGCGGGCAGCACGAGATCGACTTCAAGTACGGCGACGCACTCTCCACCGCTGACAAGGTCCTTGTCTTCAGGTATGTGACCAAGACGGCTGCGACAAACAAGGATCTCCATGCCACGTTCATGCCAAAGCCGGTCTTCGGGGCGAGCGGGTCTGGCATGCATATAAATATCTCGCTATTCGACAAAAACGACGATAGTAAGAATATATTCTTTGATCCGGATGATGATCACAAGATCAGCGACGAGGCACGGTATTTCATCGGTGGACTGCTTGCCCACATCAAAGCCGTGACCGCGATCACCAATCCGCTCGTTAATTCGTACAAACGTCTCGTATCAGGATACGAGGCTCCTGTTTACATCACATGGTCCGGGGCAAACCGGAGCTCGCTCATCAGGGTACCTGCCGCCCGTGGCACAGGCACAAGAATCGAACTCAGGTCACCTGATCCGTCATGCAACCCGTATCTCGCATTTGCGGTTATTTTGATGGCTGGGCTGGATGGAATTAAGAACAAAATCGATCCTGGCAAACCGATTGAGGCGAACATCTATGAGATGGACTTCCAGGAGATAACGGATGCTGGCATCGAGACACTCCCGACAAGCCTCAGTCTCGCACTCGATCAACTGAAATCCGACGATGTCGTGAGGCGGGCGCTCGGCGAACATGCGTATAACGCGTTTATACGGATTGCTTCTGCGGAATGGGATGCATACCGGGTTCAGGTGCACCAGTGGGAACTGGACCGGTATCTGCGGTTGCTGTGAAGAGTATTCGCAGGCGTACTCATGCGGAAGCGCAGTCAGTGGTGATGGGAGTAATTTTATTATTGCTCGTTGCACAATTGGATATGGCGATAAAAATGACCGGGGGTTCGGTTTCTATGAATGTAGATCTGAACATCCATGGAGGAAAAACATCTCGCTGTAAGCAAACATGATATCGGAAGGAGAGTGCAAGGAACATGAAAGCTAACGAAACACGATTTCTCGATTTCTTGGGAAAACCAGCGCAGTTCATCATCCCGATCTACCAGCGTACGTATAGTTGGAAGCGCAAACAGTGCGAGCAACTCTGGAAAGACATCATACGGGCTGCTACTGACGAGATAGTGTCAGGGCATTTCGTGGGATCTATCGTCTACATTGAGAAAGGCATCTACAGCCACTCCGACATCCCCCAATTACTTGTAATTGACGGACAGCAGCGTCTGACGACTCTTACTCTTTTACTATCTGCGTTGGGTCATGCCATCGAGAAACGAGGAGATAAGATCGGTATCAGCCAAAGGAAAATCAACAATCGCTATCTTTTCAATGTCGAGGAAGACGACAACCTGCGTTACAAACTGCTTCTCACCCAGAGCGACAAACTCACGTTGATCCGTCTGCTCGAAGAGAAGGAACTGCATAACCCCGTTTCAAAACAGATTGTTGAGAATTACCAGTTCTTTGAGGAACAGATTAACAAATCTGATATAGACCTGATGACTCTTTACTGGGGCATCGGTAAGTTGATCATCGTGGACATTGCGCTTAACCGTGAGCACGACAATCCGCAACTCATCTTCGAGAGCCTGAACTCGACCGGACTGGAACTGAGTCAGGCTGACCTGATTCGTAATTATGTGCTGATGGGGTTGGAACCAAAACAACAGGAGGAGCTTTATAGCGACTATTGGTATCAGATGGAACAGAGTTTTGGCCATGCTGACTATGTCGCACAATTTGATCGTTTCATGCGCGATTACCTTACAGTCAAGCACGAGATTGGAAACATCCCAAACATCCGTGCGGTGTATGAGGCATTCAAAGCCCACGATCATAGAAGCATTTCAGGTCCAGTCCAGAATATCGTCGCTGACATTTACCAGTACTCAAAGTACTTTGTCCGCATGGCACTGGAGAAGGAAGAAAACAAAGAACTCAGGGAGATCTTCAATGACATCAACACCCTGAAGATGCATGTTGCCTATCCGCTTTTTCTGGAGCTCTACGATGATTACTCCCACGAACGGTTGAGTCGCGAAGATCTCATCAGTATCCTCAAACTGGTGGAAAGCTATGTATTCCGCCGGGCGGTTTGCGGCATTCCCACCAACTCGTTAAATAAAACCTTTGCCATGTTGAGCCGGGAATTGGATAAGGAACATTATCTGGAAAGTTTCATGGCTACGCTCATACTCAAGGACGCCTACCGACGTTTTCCTAATGATGAGGAGTTTATACGTGAGTTATCCGCAAAAGACCTCTACAACTTTCGCAGTCGAAACTATTGGCTACGCAAGTTAGAGAATCACAACTGGAAGGAGCGGGTTAATGTCGAGGAGTACACGATCGAGCATATCATGCCCCAGAACGAGAATCTGTCCACAGTCTGGCAGCAAGAGTTGGGCGAGAACTGGAAAGAGATTCACACCAAATACCTTCACACGCTCGGTAACCTGACACTGACTGGATATAACCCGGAAATGAGTGATCGCCCATTTATTGAGAAACGAGATATGAACGGTGGTTTTGCAGACAGTGCAATTCACCTGAACAAAGAACTGGCGAAAGTGGAACACTGGAACGAAGAAGCGATCAAGAAACGGGCAGAGATGCTGGCGGGACTGGCGACGCATGTATGGGCATATCCACAATTAGAAATTGAGGTGGTGGAGCAATATCGCACCTTGAAGAAGGGAGTGGGCGCTAAGACCTACACACTGGATGATCAGCCACACCTCACTGGCACAATGATGGAATTGTTCGAGCAACTCCGCAAACGCATCCTTAACCTTGACGCTTCCGTTACGGAAGAGATTTTCAAACTTTACATTGTCTACAA
>DAOWIV010000229.1 GCA_030640725.1 Methanosarcinales archaeon
ATATAATCCTTCGCCTTCTTGATCATCCCGGTGTAATTGGGGGTCTCATCCAGAATTATACAGTGATTGACACTGTGCAGCCGCAACATCTTCAGCGTGTTCCCGATCTCGGGACGCAACTTAAAGCCCCCGCGGAGCCGAACCACAGCGTACATCATTGCCCTCCTGCTTCCACGATGCGCATCGTTGTAGTGTTTCTGAGCGCGTCATAAGTCGCCTTTGCGAAATTCAGGGTGGTTCTGGTCGTGCCCCATGAACGGGTCCAGACATCTTTGATGCCCGCCATCTCAAGAACGTTCTTTGCTGTTGCTCCTGACGCGATGCCAAGCCCTCTTGGCGCAGGTTTTAATTCAATGCCGACGCTTCCGGCTTTTCCAACCACTTGAAACGGCACCGAATGCGGATCCTTGCAACCACATTCCCATGATCCGCAGCCGCGTTTGATCCCGACGATGTGCAGTTTCGCATTCAGGATCGATTTGCGTATCGCAGGTCCTGCCTGTTTGTCCCTGCCCTGTCCGAATCCGATGTAGCCGTCCTTGTTGCCGACGATCGCCACAGCCCTGAACTTGACACGTCGTCCTGAGTCGGTCATCCGCTGCACCATATTCACGTCCAGCACATTTTCTTCAAGGTCGGGCATCAGGGTCTGGATGATCTCAACCTCCCTGAGCGGGTGCCCCGAGTTTAGAACCGCATCGATATCCTTGATCTTCCCTTCGCGGACGAGCATACCGAGCTTGGTTCGCGGTACCCAATCCTCACTGACCTGTTGTTTCACAGGTGGTCTTGGGGGTCTCCTTGTCATTATGCGCCTCCGAACTCGGATGTGATTTTTGCTTTTGTCGCTTCGAAAACTGATGGCAGGTCAACGCCTGTGTATTCGGCAACTATCTCCCCGCGGACTCGCGCATCCGGTGGCAAGACCACTGGATTGTGCGGGATGTCCATGCCGGCATCAACCGCGCCGCGGAGTGCGGCATAGCATCTTGATCCGAAGGTGGATGGGTGCAGTCCCATGTCGAGCACGCCTTCAGTGAACCCTTTACCGATCGTGCGGTAGCCAAAAAGCAGCCCGGTAAGGTATGCGGCGGTCGTGTTTTTGCTTGAGCCTGAATATCCGTAATTTTTAAGTTCGAGCGATGTTGCGGATGAGAGAATATTGTCACCCTGGTTGCCCGGAAGTGCGAGCTGTATTCTTGTGTGTCGTGTGCTCTTGCGCACCACCATCCGCGGTTTTTTTGATAGTAACAATCGCAACCGCCTATGGTAATTCGTGCGTCCGGCTCTTCGCCTTCTAAACGGCACCTTATACCGCGGACCGGTTGCCATCTATTGTTCCTCCGTATATTGTCTCGGCATATCTACGTCTCTGTAGCGCATAGCCGCATAAAGGTTTCGGATTCGGAGTAGGCAAGGGCATCTCTTCATAAGCAGAAAAACCTACCATAGGGCAGATATCAAACATACCGGCTACGGGGATAGTCCGGCTGGATTTGACGAATGAAGTGACCGGACCTGCAATACGCGGCAAAAATCGTTCTTAAGCACCTGCTACGATAGCCCGCCGAAGGTATTGATACGGTTCAATCACAAATTCCGGACTATGCAGGAAGAAATCCTTGCGCCAGAAAAAACAGAGAAAGATAAGATAACCGACTTGCAGATTCGACCAGAGACATTTGACGATTTTATCGGGCAAAGCGAGCTTAAAGAACAGTCACAAATCTTCATAAAAGCAGCGAAAGAACGAAATGAACCGCTTGACCACATCCTGTTCTCCGGACCGCCCGGACTTGGAAAGACAACGCTTGCGCACATCATCGCAATCGAACTCGGCGTGAACATCCGGGCAACGACCGGTCCGGTTCTGGATCGTCCCGGCGATCTTGCGGCGATTCTGACGAATCTCGGGGCAAAGGACGTCCTGTTCATCGATGAAATACACCGGTTGAGCCATGTCGTTGAGGAAACCCTGTATTCTGCGATGGAGGATTTCGTGATCGATGTCATGATTGGCGAGGGTGTGAGCGCACGTTCGGTTCGGCTGAATCTAAAGCCGTTTACGCTGATCGGAGCAACGACGCGGACCGGGTTGATCAGTTCGCCACTAAG
>DAOWIV010000098.1 GCA_030640725.1 Methanosarcinales archaeon
ATGTACTTGAATCCGACCTCGGTGTCGATGCATGGGAACCGGTGCAGGTTCAGCACGTATTCGAGATCGGTATCGTCTGCTATTCGTTTGATATGATAGAACGGATGCTGCACCAGCGAGTTGACCTGATCCCATTCGGGCGTTGGTATATCGTACTCGCCCGCAAGCGCCCGCACCACATCATCGATTGCGGTGGACGTGGTTCCTGTGCGTATCACGATATGGTTCTCCCAGCCAAGCCCCCGGATTGTGAAATCGCAGAGCATCGCAAGGAGCTTATTCAGGTTGGTAAACCCGGTTCCGTCAAGGATTCCACCGCACCGGTCTCCATCGGTGTCGTTTGCGCATTCAAAGATGGCTCCGACCTGTTTCAGCCGATCCATCGTCGGAAGCAACCATTGCTCCTCAGGATTGGCATAGAACCGCAGTCCAAGGAGATCATCCTTCTCTGAGTCCATCGGAAAGACCGATTCCGCGGGAATCCCGAGGTTTTCAAAGATCTCGGGGATATAGCCTCTTGCCACGCCGTTCATGGCGTTGTGGATGAACCTATGACCTGATTCCGAGTAAAAATCCTTCAGGCGCGAGTCAAGCTTCTGTGATCGCAGGAAATCGGCGACCCACGCCACATACTTCGCTCTCATATTTATGTAAACAAACTTACCTTCGGACTCTGCCTGCTTCAGGTCGTATTTCTCAATAACGGGCGCTCTCATGCAGATGATGTTTGCTTCTCTCTCGATGCGGTCGGTGACCGATGTCGGGGCAACATCGCCGTTCTCCATATTCCAGCGCTGCCCCTGCGTCGAGAGCGGATTATGGCTCGGAGTCATGTTCTCGCCGCCTGCTGCCTCGCCGCGCTCCTCTTCGCGGAGCCAGTACACAAGAGCGCCAGTGGGCGACGGCTCCTCTGCAAAGCGCACAGGAAAGCCCCGCGCAAGGAACACCCGTGCACTCTCAAGCGCAAACTCCCGGGCGCCGATCCTTGTATCATAGGTGATCACCACCGCCTTGCCGCCCTTTCCCTGAGATGTCTCAAGATCGTTACATATCGCAGCAGTTACGAAATCCGACCTTCTCCGGACAAAATCCTTGTTCACGAACGCCCTGAACCCGGATGTCCCGAATTTTATGTATTTTTTGTTAAATATCCCATGGAGAAGTTCTGTCAATGCCGGATCATCTGTCCGCTGCGCGAACCGATACAACTTGTCAGCGATATTGGCGGCAAGCGATGTCCTAAACGGTCTGTACCGCTTATCATCGTTGAGCGACGCAATCATCGGGAATAGCTCAGCCCTGATGTAATCATTTATCGGAAGGAATTCCGCCCTCTCAAAGAACGAAAAGAGCGCGGATATAGCAAGAGCGCGCAGACTCTCCGCCTCCGCAAGCAACCCCTGTGTTTTCATGTACGCTTTTCTCTTCTCAAGATACTCAGGATCCTGCCCGCTATATCTGCCAGTTATCCGGTTAAGATCCGAATCAGGATATTCGATGGTCTCAAACCCGTACTGCCCGGGTTCCACAGCAAATAGCTGCAACGACGCAAATAGCACAGGCAACTGCTCGGTCGAAAACCCTGCAATATCTTCTTTTATCTTCGCCAAAAACTGCTTACTCGCCATGGTCGCCTCGCCTAAAATGGTCTCGTCATCTGTTTCTGTCAGCGCGACGATCAGGTCCGAGGTCAGTTCGGATATCTCAAGTTCGCTGGCACGATACCCTGTGATGACTGTTCTTAATTCACCAATGTGTGCCAGTGCCACAGACCGGTTCTGCGAGAGCGATTGCCACCGCATGCCCTTATATAAAAGATTGGTTGGTTCTGTATGTTGTGCCATATTATGCAAATCCCGATGTTACCAGTAATTATCTTTAATTACGATTTCATATTATGTTATTGTAAGGTCAAAACTAATAACCACGCAGAAAAAGAGGCATATAGGCGAGATGCATATAGCGGGATGATACCTCAAAGAGGAAAATAAAGTGACGGGAACTACAAAGGGATGATTATCATGAAAAAAGGAGATAAACAGAAGGCAATCCAATATTATACGCAAGAACGTTGGGACAACTGGATTTCCCGGGTGAAAGAGAGCAATTTCAAGATAGAAGAGGAAGGTGACACCGATACAGCGGTATTTGTTGGTATGATGGATGATGTTGTACTTGCCTGCTTGAAAGTCGTTCACGGACATAAAAAGAAGAAAATATCCGCCGACGATGCGTTACATGCGATTTCAAGCATTAGTGAGATCGTGCTGGGCGAGGTCGCCCCGATCAACGAGGATACTGACATGATGATCCGGTCGCTCCAGTCCTCGCTGATCTGCGCACTTGCTTCGTGCGAATACAATATACAGGGCACGTATGACAAAAAGACGCCGCTTATCAAGCTGATCAAAAACGCAATCGAAGAAGAGGGCGATAATCCGGAGCAGGCGCTCGAATACCTCAGTATGGTCGGCGCACGGGTACTTGGCGGTAAACCGATGCCGGAAATCCTCTTTGACGTGCCTGACGGGTTAGTCGCCGAATGGTTGGACGGCGTTGACTCAATTGATGCTGCGATAACCTTTTCAAACGACGATTGATGGATAAATGGGTAACGGTTGGGTGATCTGTGTGTTGAAGGGGGGCAAGATGCGAGAGGTGTGCATGAGTACAGAGGATGCGGGTGACTGGATGTGGGCTTGTGTTCGTGCATGAACAGCGCACGCGAACCGTGCTAACCATCGCCGGCTCCGACTCTGGCGGCGGCGCAGGTGTTCAGGCGGATCTGAAGACGTTTGCTGCACTTGGCGTGCACGGCGCCTGCGCGATCACCGCGATCACCGCGCAGAACACTCTCGGTGTGCAGAGCGTATTTAATCTCCCCGAAAATGTGATTACGGGTCAGATCCGTGCGGTGCTCGATGATATATACGTCGATTACGTAAAAATCGGGATGCTATCCTCAAAAGAGATTGTCCGTCTCGTTGCAAGCCATGTCTGTGGTGTTAACGGCGTTCCTTTCGTGCTCGATCCTGTGATGAGCGCGGAAGCTGGCGGATCTCTGCTAACAGATGATGCGCTTGGAGCGATGGTCTCAGAACTGATTCCTGCCGCAACGGTAGTCACGCCGAACGTGTTTGAGGCAGAAGCGATCACCGGCATCAGGATCCGGGATACTGATGATGCAAAACGCGCGGCTGCGGCAATCGTCGATCTCGGATGCAGTGCGGCTGTTGTCACTGGCGGACACCTGCACGGCACCGATGTGCTCTGCGATGGCAGAGGCGAGGGGAATGTCCGGCTGATCCCGGGAAACTTGATCAAAGGCGGGACACATGGCGCAGGCTGCACGTATTCATCGGCGATTGCAACGTTTCTTGCAAAGGGGCTTGCCATACCTGATGCGTGCATCGCTGCAAAGGATTTTGTCATGCATGCGATTCGGGGCGCGCCATCCGTGGGCGGCGGAGTCTCCCCGGTCAACCAGACCGAACACGTCATCGCGGATGCGGCGCGATATCGGGCGATCGCAGATGTCAGCGATGCTGTGAAGAACATTGAAGCTTGCGAATCATTCACATCACTGATTCCGGAAGTGGGGTGCAATATCGGTACAGCTATTCCGCATGCGCAGTCGGTCGAAGGCATTGCCGCGGTCAGATCGAGAATCGTGCGATTCAGGGGCGCCGCACGTGCAATCGGACCGGTTGAATTCGGTGCATCATCCCACGTAGCGAGACTGATCCTTGCAGCCATGCGATTCGATCCGGAAGTCCGGAGCGCGCTTAATATCAGGTATTCGGAGGAGATCATCTCTACCTGCGATGCACTTGGTTATACGATAGCATCTTTCGACCGGGAAGATGAACCGCCACAGCACCAGACCATGGACTGGGGCACTGCGCACGCAATCAAAGAGGCTGGCTATGTGCCACAGGTCATCTATGACCGGGGCGGCACCGGAAAGGAGGCTATGGTGCGGATTCTTGGTAGGAGTGCGGTGGAAGTGGCTGATCTTGCCATCCGGGTATCCCGGGTCTGAAGATGTTTAAGCATTGCTGCGGATGGTATTTGCCATAATTTTATCATATCAGTCGCAGTGGGGTGCATCTGCCAAAAAGCGCGGAAGTGGTTCCGGAAAATACACTGAGACGAAGCCCCAGCCGCTCCACGCTCGGACTGAAGTTCGTGGGCATCCGTGGGGTGGAGGTCGCGTATTGGTATAGGTGTGGACCAGCAATTCCCGGTCTCTTATTTTGTTTTCATCCAAGCTGTCTGAAATTATGCCGCCACTCGTCGTTGGTTTGCCTTGTGACGTGGCGAGTAGAAGCACGCAATATCATAAAATGTTTACGAAAT
>DAOWIV010000036.1 GCA_030640725.1 Methanosarcinales archaeon
CAACGACGCTCTCGACGATTGATGCATCATCAACCACGGCGCCATCGGATGTGAAGACCACGATCCCCCTCCCGCAGACGACATTTTTATATGCGACGACATAATAATTTTCCGCAGCCATCGAGACCACCTCAAGCGTATCAATCGAGTAATCGAGCAGCACCCGTTCGGCATCTGCTGCCACTATCACCGCGTTTTCGTCGGTGCTGTCGGCTTCGCCCGCACATGGCAGGACAAACAGTGTAAGCAGTGTAAGCAGTGCAAACGATGTGAGCAAGGTACGCAATGCAGGTGCAACCAATGTGGCAGCAGGAAAAACAACCGGCGCCGATCTACCAGACCTGAAACCGTTCATAATACTCCTGACTCCATACGTTTCACAATTTCGGGGTTTTCGTACATCTCTCTCGCATGTTTCAACAGAACCTTTGCAATCAGCACTCGCAACGCCCGATCGAGATCATCTCCGGACCTATCTGAGATCAGATCCTTTGCAATCGTCCAGATCCCTGTAACCGGGAGTACGCTCATATTCTTCGACTTCGATGTGATTTCATTGTCGATTTCGGTTAATATCTGCTGCACACCTGGGTATTCGGATGATATGAATCCTGGCAGGTCTGATAGCAGATTCGCGAGTAGATCGTGACCGATCTGGCTTGCGGCACAGACTGATGTACTCCCTGCACCCGATGCGCCGGTGGCATACAGATCGATATTTCGCTTGGAGACCATCGTCTCAGATATCCTGGCAGAAACCACCTCAATGATCGATATTAACCGATTAGTCACCTCTTTCGGCGTATGTTTGCCGCGTATGAAATGATCCGCAGTCATTCCGCGCACATATTCGATCTGCCGCTGAACCATGCTCCGGTAGAATCCAGGGATGCAACGGTCGTAACCAGAGACCTCACGGTAGCGATTCTCGAACGCCTGCCTGATCGAACGTAGTCGTGTATCCTGCTCGTGGTCAGGGCGGACCACCGATGATAGCAGAAGCGTCACGGTCCTGCTATCCGCAGAAACCGAAACCGAAGTGGTCGCGCTGTCATACAGATTCGGGATGCCATGGACATCGATCGTCTGCTCGCCGCTGCCCACGGTAAATGTCGCAACCCCGTTATCACCCGTCTTGAGCGTCTTTGGTCCGAGATGGATAATCACGCCCGGGATCGGCACTTTCGTTGATTCGTCGAGCACTTTTACGCTCAGGTCCAGATCCGGTTCAGGCACAACAGCTTTGATGCCGGGTTTATCAGCGATTTTTGTATCGCCAACCGCGGTCTTCGATTTTGATTTTGATTTTGATTTGGATTCCGATTTTGGCTTTGACGGTGGGTGTTTATCGGATTGTTTCCTGGAATCTTTTTTAGATTGTTTTTTAGATTGTTTCTTCGGTTCTTTTTTGGATGATTTTTGTTTTTCAGGGTCTTTACCGGACTTTTGTCCACCTATCGATCCGGTGATCGATCCGTAAGATGGTTCCTGCTGTGACGATTTTCTGCGCATGAAAACGATGGCGATACCAGCGATCGCCAGTAATAGGACAAGCGCTGCTGCGTACTGACTAAGCTTTCCGCCGGTCCGGGTATACGGCGCAGTGTGCACACCTCCAGCCGCACCTCGCGTAACGGTGGTGACGATGATCTCAGCAGAGTCTGTGGATCCATAGTAGTCTGTCACGACCAGTGTGACCGTACGTGTGCCCTGATCAAAGAGATGACCGAAGACCGGCTCTTCCGAGAGGAGCGTGCCGTTCTCAATCCACCGGTAGGTCAGGTTTTCACCGCTTGAGCCGGATGCATCAAGCAGCACCTCGCTACCCTCCAGTGTCACGCGCTCGTCCATTCCAGCGTCTGCCACTGGCATATCCATGCTCGTCCGAACCATGACGACGACCTCGTCCGTTGCTGATGCGCCGCTGCTGTCAGTCACCGTGAGCATGATGTTATGTACGCCTCGCGGGAACTGGCGCTCGAATGATACAGACTCGCATAATGTGGCGTTGGCGTCAGCCTCGCGCCATTCGTACTTCGCGATCGTGCCATCGGAGTCATACGAGCCTGACGCGTCCAGCGTCACATTGGTCCCGACGAGCACGGTCTGATCCGCTCCTGCCTCGGCTACGGGAGGCTCCTGATATACCGGAAGAACATCGATCACCACGTAATCAGGAGCGGAAACCGCGCCGTACACGTCGGTCACCTCCAGCATGATACGATGTGCGCCGCATGAGAGTGGCATGTCAAACGAGGGTGCCGCGTTCAGGACTGCGCCGCCATCCTCCTTCCACCGATAAGAGATAGAATCGCCGTCAGGGTCACTGGAATTTGATCCATCGAAATGGACCGATGTCTCTTCGGTGACTGTCCGGTCAGGTCCGGCATCTGCCACGGGCGCGCGGTTGACCACCACAAACGCGGTGTCATCATCCTGATTGCCGAGACTATCGGTCACGGTCAGCGTGACCTCGTGTCTCCCGGCACTGTATGTTTTGCTGAATGATTTCTTGGTGCTGATGTTTGTCCCGTCCTCCTTCCAGACATACGATATACTGCTGCCAAATGATCCGGATGCGTCGAGCCTGACAGTTGTGCCCGGCGATACGACCTGATCGCTGCCTGCATTTGCAACCAGAGGCTGGTTCACACGCACAACCACAGTATCGGTGTCGAAACCAGTAGCATCAGTCACGTTCAGCGTGATCGTGTGCGTGCCGGATGAAAAGACATAACTGAACGATGCTGCCGTCCCCTCACTCAGCACTATGCTCCCTTCTGTCCATCGGTATGTCAGATTGTCGCCGCCGGTTGAGTCTGAGCCGCCAAGCGTGACCATGGTGCCTGATGAGACGTGCTGATCATTGCCCGCTTTCGCATCTGGCAGAGCCGATGCGCACCCTCCGAGCAGCAGCAACGATATACATGCAAGCGTTATGACGTAATTTCTGCGTTGCCGCAGCATTTTGACCATGGGATATCATGAACCGTGTAATTACATAAGTCTTATGTGGCACGGTTGGCGACGTGGTACCACACCTTCAATGAGGGATTACACTCGGACACACTGCGTAAACAGCGTTTTGTATAGCGTATACACTATAACGTCCAGTCACTCTACGCACCATCGCCACTTACAAAAAAAAGTACGGCTCTCTGGCATCTTCCGTGACCGTGAACCCGAGCTCTATCAGATTAAACATCTATTCAGCCGCTCGATATCGTTTTTGCAGAGTTCTTCCGGTCAGTTGAAACTATGATGAACCGCTGATAAACGCTGATAAACGCTGATAAACGCGGATTTGTTAATCAGGCATCTGCGTTTATCAGCGTGCATCTGCGGTTAATAGAATTGAAAGAAGCCATAGTAATCAGAAAGTAATAAAAGTACTAATAGCGGGGGATATTCCTTATTTACTTGATTTATCATGGAGATCGATTTCACGGGAAGTACCAAAGAGCCAAAAGTATATCGCCAGCCCCCGCCCGAAGGGCAGTTTTTACTCGATTTTTTGTGAAAAAATCGTTAGCCACATCTCACTTGCCACATGTTCATTAAATCCTCTGTAACACCATGGTG
>DAOWIV010000174.1 GCA_030640725.1 Methanosarcinales archaeon
GATGGGCGGAGGCGATGCGAGAGATATCGTCGAGACTTGAAGAGATGCCGGGCGAGGAAGGATATCCCGCATACCTTTCGGCGCGGCTCTCAGAGTTCTATGAGCGTGCAGGAAGGGTGGACACATTATCCGGTCGCGCAGGATCTGTCACTGTGATTGGCGCGGTATCCCCGCCGGGCGGCGACTTCTCAGAACCGGTGACCCAGAACACGCTTCGCATCGTGAAGGTCTTCTGGGCGCTTGATGCGAAGCTGTCGCAGCGCAGGCATTTCCCGTCGATCAACTGGCTCGAAAGCTACAGTTTATACACCGATGCACTATCCGGCTGGTATGATGAGCACGTATCCACGCAATGGTCGGAAATGCGTGGAGATGCGATGGAAATTCTCCAGAAGGAGTCTGAACTGCAAGAGATCGTGCAGCTCGTTGGTTCGGATGCGCTTCCGGAGGATCAGCAGCTGACAATGGAGGTTGCACGCATGATCCGGGAGTATTTCCTGCAGCAGAATGCATTCCACGAAATTGACACGTTTTGTACAATGGAAAAGCAGTATAAATTGATAAAATCAATCATGAAGTACTCTGATCTTGCAACCAGTGCTCTTGAAAGTGGAATCCCTCTCGAAAACATCCTCGCTGTGAAAGCGAAGGACGATCTCGCGAAGGTCAAGTTCGAGGCAGAGTTTGATCAGGCGTTAAGTACGGTTCTTTCTGCGATGGATAAGGAGTTTGAGGAGTTGCGGAGGTAGGTAGCATGAAGGAATATAAGACAATCACCGAGGTTTCAGGACCGCTGATCTTTGTTGAGAAGACCGAGCCGATCGGGTACAACGAACTTGTTTATATTAAACTGGAGGATGGCACCACCAAACGGGGGCAGGTTCTTGATACCTCGAAGGATATCGTCGTGGTTCAGATTTTTGAGGGCACAGGTGGCTTGAACCGGGAATGCGGGGTCAGATTCACCGGCGGAACGATCAAACTCCCTGTATCAATCGACCTGCTCGGAAGAATCCTCTCAGGATCGGGGGATCCGCTCGATGGCGGACCAAGGATCGTGGCTGACGATCATCTTGACATCAACGGCGCTGCCATGAACCCTTATGCGAGAAAACCGCCGGCTGATTTCATCCAGACCGGCATCTCCACGATCGACGGCATGAATACGCTTGTCCGGGGGCAGAAACTACCGATCTTCTCAGGATCGGGGCTTCCGCACAACGAGATTGCTCTTCAGATCGCAAGACAGGCAAAGGTGCCCGGAAGCGAGGAGCCGTTTGCCGTGGTCTTCGCAGGGATGGGTATCACAAACGAAGAGGCGCAGACGTTCATGCACGACTTCGAGCGAACCGGTGCTCTTGAGCGGGCTGTCGTCTTCTTAAATCTCGCAGACGACCCGGCTGTTGAGCGGCTGATCACGCCGAGACTTGCGCTCACGGCAGCCGAGTATCTTGCTTATGAGCACGACATGCATGTGCTTGTGGTTCTGACGGATATGACGAACTATGCCGAGGCTCTCAGGCAGATGGGTGCTGCAAGAGAAGAGGTTCCCGGAAGGCGAGGCTACCCCGGATACATGTACACCGATCTTTCGATGATTTATGAGCGTGCTGGGGTCATCAAGGGCAGGAAAGGCTCTGTCACGCAGTTTCCGATCCTCTCGATGCCAGGAGACGACATCACTCACCCGATACCTGACCTGAGCGGGTACATCACAGAGGGACAGATCGTGGTCTCACGGGATCTGCACAGAAAAGGGATTTATCCACCGATCAATGTGTTGCCATCGCTTTCACGGCTGATGAACTCTGGGATAGGCGAGGGGCAGACAAGAGAAGATCACAAGGCGGTATCTGATCAGATGTATGCAGGTTACGCCGAAGGAAACGATCTCAGGGGTCTTGTTGCGATTGTCGGTAAGGATGCGCTCTCGGAGCGTGATCGGAAGTTCCTTGAGTTTGCTGACATGTTTGAGGACCAGTTCGTCAGGCAGGGCAAGGATGAGGACCGCAGCATCGAGACGACGCTTGAGATTGGGTGGAATCTGCTCGCTGAATTGCCAGAGGCTCAGCTGACGCGGATCGATAATGAGATGATTGCGAAGTATCATCCGGCACATCGCGCGAAGTAGGGGTCGCGCGATTGTGGGGGATGGGATATGGGTTATACTTCGACTTTGGAAACTTGTTCTGTGGAGGTTCAGAAAGGCGAAGAATTGCTGACCACCCTCATTTCAGCATACCAAGCCTCTTCGCGGTTTCCATATCCTCTTCCAGCTCTTGAGTCCCATAGTTCAGAGGTATGTCCGAATCCTTCATGACCCCCAGCATCTCCATACAATTCATCCCGAGCAATGCTGCCATCCTCCCGAGAGATGTCTTACCTTCACTGCAGCAATTCCCGCAGGAAATTCTTCTTTACGAAATATTCGGCATGGTTTTCATAGACTCCCTGCGAATACAGGATGTCGCTCGGGAGTTCTATCTCGGTTCTGATCGTTTTTACTTCTGCTGACATTGCTGTGATATTCATTTGAGTGCAGTTCATCATTAAGCATTCGTGTACTTTTTGAGAGACTCTGTACAATGAGCGCAGAAATGGATCTACCCCGCAGGTCAACGTGCTACCATCGCTTTCAAGGCTGATCGAACTCTGGAATCTGCTTGCGGAGCTTCCAGAGACTCAGTTGACGCTGATCGATAATGAGCTGATCGCGAAGTATCATCCGGCACATCGCGCGAAGTAAGATCGCGCGATTGTGCCCCCGGGGTTTGGGCTATATTTCGGCTTTGGAAATTTGTTCTGCGGGAGTTCGGAGGGACACGCCATGTCCGGATACGTAAAACCCCGCGTTTTTTCGCAGCCTTCACACTCATTCCAGCTTCGAGATCGCGCTCTCGGTCCAGATCGTGAGCCTGCCTGCCTGCGTGCCCGGTGCGAGCATCTCGGCATTCAACCGGTCATAAGTCGTGATATCCACGCCAGAAATGTTGCGTGCGGCTTTCTCGATGCCGCGATAATCGGATGCCACGATCAAGACGCTCTTCGGCTTCTTGTATTTCCTGCCTCTGAGTTTTCCTCTGCCTGCCCGGATCTTCTTCCCGTCCTTGGCACGAATCACATCATCCCAGACGCTGATCGACTCCAGCACCTTGCAGACCTCGGAGGTCTTTGTCAGGCTCTCAAACGCATCCTCAAGGATGATCGGAAGCTTGACATCCGCTTCGAGCCGGTGTCCTCTGGCAGCGACGATCTCCGGATTAGTTGTGGCGGCGATCGCCGACCTGATTGCAAACCTCCGCTCCTTCCGATTGATCTTCTCGGTCCAGTCCTTCTCCGCTTTTGGCGGATGTGCCCTCCTGCCGCCCTTTGCCTGCGGAACCCGCGCAGCACGGTTGGAATTTACGAGCCTGGGTATCTGCGCTATGCCCCTGCCGGAACCAAGCGACCGTGCAGAGGTTCTCATGCCCGCGTACGCGGTCACGCCGTAGGGCTGCCTCCGGTTCGCCTGCGCAGCAACGACCGCTCTCTTGATGATATCCGGACGATACGCCTCAGAAAATACGCTCGGTAGCTCAATCTCACGTAAAGGACTTCCTGATAAACTTAAAACATTGCTCTTCATTTTAATCATCCCTGTTTGGACTGTGTGCTGATATGCGTGATCACCGGAGCATCCCACGCCGGTTTTTCACGTATGCAGTGCCTCATCCGGATCAATCGTTTCGATGGTCCCGGAATGCTCCCCTGCAGCATCACGTACCCGTTCCTGATGATGCCATAGTTTATGAACCCGCCAGCAGGCGTTACTTCTACGCCATCAGCCCCGATCTTTAAGATGCGTTTGTTGTACTCGGTACGCTGGTAATATCCGGTCTGCCCCATCAGCGGCACGGTCCTGCGGACATAAGACGGTTTCCACGGACCAAGATTTCCTATGTGACGCTTCTTTCCGGTGCGGCTGTGCTTGCCCTTCTGGAGCTGCACGCCCCATCGCTTCACCGGACCCTGAGTCCCTTTTCCGGTGGTGATCGCCACGACATCGATGAAAGCACCCTCGTTGAATATGTCTGTGACATTGTACTCCATGCCAAGAAGGGATTTTGCATGTTCGAACCGTGCGGCAGCGTCCCCACCAGCAATCATGGTCTCCATATAGTCAGGTGTCTTCTTCGGAACTCCGGTGATGCTTTTTGGCATAGCCTGTACGATCATCCGGATCTCGTCCACCCCGCCTTCCTCAAGAGCACCCTCGATACTGCTGTAATCGCCCCCTTCCCGCACCTCGGAGATCATTTTAAGCCCGTAGTGTTCATCACGGGAATAAGCGTGTATTGCAATGGCGCGCATCGCCGGAGTCTCGATGATCGTTACTGGCACCGATATCTCCATGCCCGATGTCAGACGTTTCGGGTGGTCATCGACCATCGCCACATGGGTCATTCCAACTTTGTACCCGGCAAAACTCTGTATTTTAGGTTCCGTTCCGTTTTTGGACCATGATCTGATCCGTGCAACCGGTTTCTTTGCTTTTTTTCTCGGACTGAATGCAAGTGACCCTCGTCGGGGTCTGTGTATCGTTGGCATTTATCAAACCTCTTCTCAAAAGCATCGCTGTATGCTGTATTAAACCTATGTCATGTAAGACCTTAAACCATCTGAACTGTCAGAACCGGAACCGCCCGGGACGTGGAAAAACCGCGGGGCAGGCGAGGTCCATGTTTCGGTCTGCCGGGTTGCCACCGGATCATCGGGTACCCAAATCCCCAAAAAATGTCAGACAAAATTTTCCGGATCCCCTCCGGGCGTCAGTAGAATAAAGTTGTGATCCCTGGCATAATCAACCGCCTTTCGAGTAAAACCCGATCTTGAGACGACCATAAATTGCTCCACTCTCACACCATCATTCCATCTCACATATTTTGACTTATCCAGCAAATCCTCAAGAACGCCCACCCCGGTCTCACGATTCTGCCATTTGCATTCACAGAAGACGATCTCATCGGTGTTCTCGTTTGATGCCACTATATCTATCTCCATATCCTTGTGCCACCACCTTCCGATGCTGGTAAACGACCCTCCCTCTGAAAAGATGTCGAGATGCGGGAAGATGTCTATCATGATTCTTTCAAATTTTTTCCCGACATAGATGGGGAATTCTTTTTGTATTCTCCTTGAGACTGCGGCTGAATTGCCCCTCTCGAGTTCGGACAGATTGGTATATGCAAACCTGAACCAGAAATCAAAAAAATTATCCTTTATAGAATATTTAGCGCCATACGCTTTTAATTTTCGCTTAAACCCATCGGTTACGGGCAGGTTCTTCTCAACTACTCCAAGCCTTTGAAGTGTATAAAGGTATTTTGATAAAAGACTTTTATCTAATGCGGTCTTGCCGGATATCTCATTAAAAGCTGTCAATCTCCCCGCAATGGAAGATAGTATCGACATGTAATTCGAAGGGTCTCGCAGCTCTTCTCGGAGGAGTATCTCCACTTCCTCGTATAGAAATTCACCTTTTGACAGGATCTTTCCTTCAATATTTTCCCATACCGGGGTATTACTATCAAACTGCCTCAGGTATCCTGGTATGGTATCTATTACCGAATACACTGTCAGAATATCTTCAAAAGAATAGGATGGAAAGAATTCTTTTAGATGGACGATATCAAGCCGGTCCACCATCCACTGTCCGGTACGCCTGCCGTACAGAGGGCTGTTGTAGCCCAGTGTATATTTTTCCATCATGCTGACAGACGAACCACAGAGTATGAGCATTATTTTAGTATCATTAAATAAATTGTCCCATTTATCCTGCAGGATGGAGAGTAGATCAGGAAATTTCACAGCAATGAGAGGAAATTCATCGATCACCAGAACAAGCCGGTCATCTGCTTTCTCTGCAAGATATTCAAAGCAATCGCCCCAGCTTGATAGAGGTGTGCGGGCAAGCGAGATGTCTTCAAAGTGTTCCATCAACATCAGGTTGAATCTGCGCAGTGTGTCTGTTTTTGACTCGGCTCTCCCAAGAAAATATAATGTCGGTCTGTGCAGAGAGAACTTATTTATAAGTTCGGTCTTTCCGATTCTTCTGCGACCGTATA
>DAOWIV010000039.1 GCA_030640725.1 Methanosarcinales archaeon
AAGGATGATGGGGACTTCATGGCTCCGAGCAACGCGTTTCTTGTGGTCTCTTACGGATCGCATCAACCGCCATCAGAATCGACACCAGAATCGACACCGGGGTTCGGATCACTCCTTACGATTCTCATAATTACCGTATCGATCATTGCATCGAGAAGATGACCATGAGCTGGAATATCGTTCGAGAGAATGCATATCATCATGTTAAAGAAATCGGGCATGTACTGACAGTGGTGCTTATAATATCCTCTCTGCCCGTTGCATCCGCACAATACGCCTCTGACGGATTCAACCTTGATACGATCAGGCATGATACCGTCGTGGGGGGCGTCTATGTCGATGGCGGGCACGGGGTGGGCACCTCGCCATACACGGAGGTCTTTGAAGACGTTCCTTCCGATCTTCTCTTCGCACGTCTCTATGTGGGTGTGAAAGGCGGCACAAAGGAAGCGACCGGCTGGGTTTCGGTGGTATTCAATGAGCATGATCTCGGAACGATCTCTCTTGCTGGGTTAAACGACACCAATCCGGATGTCTACTGCTCTGGAAACGGTGAATACTGGATACATTACGATGTGGCGGAATATACCACCGGCGGCAATGACAACACTGTGACGATCGCAACAGGCGGCGAGATAGATGGCAGGGTCAAGGGAACCACGCTCGTCGCGGTCTACAGCGACTCCGTCGAAACCAGCAAGGAATACTGGATCTGCGAGGGGAACATAAACCTGAATTACCGGACAGAGCACGACAGTGAGACCGTCTCTTTTGAGAGGATGTTCGGAAGTTCCGATGATCTCAAGTCTGCCACACTCTGGACGATGTACCTCTCCGGAAACGAGGGCGTGAACGACACGCTCTCATTCAACAGTCATCTGATTGCGGAGGATGCTGCGGATGGCGGGTGCATCGAGGACGGGGCGTATGTGTGGAGGGATCTCTGCTTTGATCTTGACTCCTGGGATGTTACCAATTACATCCAGCCGCAGAACAACATGACGTATGATCGGAAGATAGACGGATATCTGCAGCCTGCCTGCGCAGTGCTGATCGTGGAACATAAAGAGATGGTTATGTTGCCATCTTCCGGGTCAACAGAATCGGCACCGGAATCCGCACCGGGATTTGGATCACTCCTTGCGATTCTCACGATTCTCGCATCGATCATTGTAGCGAGGAGACTATGAAACTTAAATATAAATATATAGTATTGTGCGTGCTCCTGCTATCCATTCTCCCGCACGCGGAAGCGACATACAAGGTAGATGGTACGCCGATTGTTGCTGTTGCGCATGACACCGTTTCAGGCGGGATATACGTGGATGGCGGGCACGGCTGCGAGGATGAGATGCCCTACACCCAGAGCTTCAACAACGTGCCTGCGAATGTGACCTACGCCCGCCTGTACGTCGGAATCTGGGGTGGAACTCCTGATTACACCGGAACAGTCGAGACCAAGGTCAATGGGCAGACGCTCGGGACGCTGAACCTTGGAGGCAAGGCAGACACCAACCCGAATGTGATGTGCACAGGCTTCGGGGTCTATCTTGTAACTTATGAGGTACCGGTATCGTGCCTGTTGGAGGGAAGCAACGCTGCGGTGGTTACAACCGGGCGATATCGATGGCAGGATCTACGGAGTTGTGCTCGCCGCAGTCTACGAGAGCGAGGGCGCACCAGAGGTTGAGTACTGGCTAAACGACGGGCACGAGAATCTGAACGGCAAGAACTCGTATGACGAATGCACCACCTCCTTCGCTGCTGCGACATCCGCAAATTCGGATGCCAGCCTCACGGTCGCGTATCTGTGCGGAGGTCCAGGCGAGAAGGATTATCTTTACATAAATAACAACCAGATCGGGGGTGATGATGTGGCTGACAGTATGGGGGATTCCGCTTACAATTTTGATATCAAGACCTTCGATGTCTCGGATCACTTTGATCCGTCAGGAAATACCCTGTTATTCAAAAGAGGTGATGAAACAACGATTCACCCGTTCGTTGCGGTGCTCACGCTTGCGAGCGGCGGCGCACCAACGCCAACACCACCTCCGTCGGAGAAGAAGCCAGATCTGGTAATCTCCGAGATCAAAGTGCCTGATCGGGTCTTTGCGGAGGATGATAACACAATCGAGGTCGTTGTGCGAAATCCGACTGATTATGATGTCAAGGATGCGTTCAATCTCGAGTTGTCTGTGGGAAGCATCCTCCTCGGATCGGTCCGCATATCCGATCTCGGCGCAGGTGAGAGCGAGAC
>DAOWIV010000278.1 GCA_030640725.1 Methanosarcinales archaeon
ACTGAAGAAAGCACTCAAGTACTCAAGCACCAGAATAAGAGATGATTAGGATGATTGCAGCACTGGAATATGGATTCATGGTAAATGCGCTTGCAGCAAGCCTGCTGGCAGCCGTGGCATGCGGGATCGTCGGCGTATATGTGGTGGTGAAGCGAATCGTGTTCATCAGCGGAGGGATATCCCACGCCTCATTCGGCGGTATCGGGCTTGGATACTTCCTTGGAATCGATCCTGTGCTCTGCGTGATCCCGTTTGGCATAGCATCAGCGCTTGTCATCGGGGAGGTGCGCCGGCGGACGCTGCTGTCAGAGGATACTGCCATTGGCGTTATATGGGCGATGGGTATGGCGCTTGGCATCATGTTGATCGCACTGACACCGGGCTACGCGCCGGATCTACTCAGTTATCTCTTCGGAAACATCCTGATGGTGTCGCGTTCCACGCTCGGGGTCATGCTCGCCCTGGATGTGATCATTGTCTCCGTGGTATGCCTTCTGTACAAGGAATTCCTTGCGATAACCTTCGACGAAGAGTTTGCAACGGTGATCGGAATTCCTGCCCACAAACTCTATCTCGTGCTCCTCTGTCTGATTGCACTGACCGTGGTGATGCTGATACGGGTCGTCGGAGTCATTCTGGTGATCGCCCTGCTGACGATTCCTGCGGCAGCAAGCAGACGGCTCACAAACGATCTGCGAAAAATGATGGGACTGTCAATCATCTTCGCAGCTCTATTCTGCATCACCGGTCTGTATCTTTCATATCTCTTCGACTTACCATCGGGATCAACGATTGTTCTGGTATCCGGGGTCGTTTTTCTTCTCATTTCATCGACACCGCCCGGACATAGCTTTAAGTATGGATAGAATACCAATTATATACTAATTATATTACTGCGCAACAGAATCCGCATCGAGATAACCAAGCAATGACATCCACACGGCTGAACCGCATACAGGGGTCTGCAACGCTCGCCATAGCAAAACTTGCATCAGAGATTGCGCGGGAAGGGAAAGATGTGATCACACTCAGTCTTGGCGAGCCTGATTTTACAACTCCGAAACACATCTGCAAATCGGCGATGCAGTCGTTACGCCGCGGTGATACGCATTATACGCCGAGCGCGGGCATTCCCGAACTCATCGAGGCGGTCGCGAAGAAATTTCACACAGATAACGGTATCGATGTCACATCCGATCAAATCCTTATAACAGCCGGTGCAAAACAGGCAGTCTTCGTTGTTATCCAGGCGGTTCTGGATGAGGGAGACGAGGCGATATTGCTTGATCCGGCATGGGTCACGTACGATGCATGTATCAAATATGCCGGTGCTCGCACGGTGTGGGCTCCGACTGATCGTGATTTCATGCCCCCTGATCTCGGAGAGCACGTCACAGATAAAACAAAGCTCATCATCATAAACAGCCCGGGCAACCCGACTGGCGCGGTATTTGACAGAAAGTATCTCGAAGAGATCGCAGATCTTGCAATCGATAACGATATCACGGTGCTATCCGATGAGATCTACGAAAAGATCATCTACGACAAAACGCACTTCAGTATCGGCTCGTTTGATGGAATGCACGACCGTGTGATCACGATCAATGGGTTTTCAAAGTCTTACGCGATGACTGGCTGGCGTCTTGGTTACATGGCAGCGCCGGCAGATATCACAGGGGCAGCCCTCAAACTACAATCACACTCGGTGAGCCATGCAACCTCCTTTGTCCAGCATGCTGGCATAACCGCGCTCTGCTCGGACCAAAGTTCAGTCGATGAGATGGTAACAGAATTCAGAGCGCGGCGGGATATTCTGGTCGATGGGCTAACCTCGATCGGATTTAACTGCAGGAAGCCAGATGGCGCGTTCTACGTCTTCCTGAATGTATCAGAGTGTGGGGGCGGCGACGCTGTCGCAGAACGGCTGCTAAGAGAAGCATATATCGCGGTCACGCCCGGATCAGCATTCGGACCCGGCAGTGCCGATTACATTCGCATATCGTATGCGGCATCCAGAGAACGGATATACGATGCGATGGATCGGATCAGGGATACTATCGCTTGACCTGAACAGCAAGCGGACCGAAGTTGGCGTAAACAGGGTCACCAACCAAAAGATGCATCTCATCGAGCGTTTTTGCCAGTGCATTCGCTGCGAGTTCAAATCCACAGTCCAGCTTCACCTGCGAGACCGGACTTGAGGGGATAATCGCGGTGACCGTTCCTTTCAGATGGTTCTTTGTGGTATCAGGATGCTTCTGCAACTCGATGTTTGCCGGATCGATATGGATCTTTACCTGCTCACCAGCCCGGTAATTCGATATTGCATCGATCATGGCAGTCTCCACAATCACAACCACCTGCCCATCTTCGTCTGCCGAGATTGTTCCGGAAAGCACGTTTTCGCTGGTGAAAACCAAAACCGGCTTTCTCTTCGTGGTTCCTGCGCCTGCATCAGGCGTGCAGACATGCTTGATCGTATCCATCAGATCGTCCACAGAGAACGGTTTGATGATGTAATCCTTCGCTCCTGCCTGCATCACCCGGTTGATGGTGTCAGGCGATCCAAGCGCCGAGATCGCAATGATATTCACATCCGGATCGCATTTCTTAAGCTCGTTTATTACGACAACCCCGTCCGTGTTCGGCATCACAATATCAAGGGTCACGACGTCGGGACGGCGTCCTGTGTCCATCAGTTCGCGATACTTTGCGATGGCTTCATCCCCATCGCCAGCGACCCCCGCGACCTCATATTTATCAGGTGCATCACACGTCTCGATGATCTCTTCGAGCATCTCCCGC
>DAOWIV010000259.1 GCA_030640725.1 Methanosarcinales archaeon
AGCACATAAACTAATTTTTTCACGGTTTTTGGATTTTCAAGCCATCTTTCTAAGAACCACATCGTCAGATCCCTCCTCCTGTTACATTTGCAACCGCTATCTCGACAATATCAAGAAACATCCCCGGCGCATCGGGCCATATCCCGATCACAATCGAGATTATCGCAGTCAAGACAAGCGGAACCAGCATCGTAAGTGGCGCCTCCTTGTACGCGAGTTTATGGTCGGGTTTCTTAAAAAACGCAACATAGATTACCGGGAAGAAGTATGCGGCGTTAAGAACCGCACTCACAAGCAGCACTGCGATGAGAATCATGCTGTGCAGCTCAGCAGCGCCCAGGAGCAGGAACCACTTGGTAACGTACCCGCCCGCGGGCGGCATTCCGATCATGCCGAGGGCGCCCACGGTGAATGCAAGCATCGTGATCGGCATCTGTCTTGCGATTCCGTTCATATCGCTGATGTTTTCCTTCTTGGCAGTCACGATCAGTGCTCCTGCACACATAAAGAGCGTGATCTTCATGAACGCGTGGTACGGGATATGCAGCATCCCGCCTGTGATTCCGTGCGGTGTTATGAGCACTGCGCCAAGCACGATGTATGATAACTGGCTCACTGTCGAGTACGCAAGCCGTTTCTTGAGATTGTCCTGCATCAGTGCGTAGATCGAGGCGAGGATGATTGTTATCGAGACGAAATACGCCATGTAGAGCCAGATACCGCTCTCTTGCATCAGATCGACTCCGAAGACATAGAGAATGACCCGTACCGCGGTGAAGACGCCTGCTTTCACAACTGCTACCGCATGGAGTAGTGCGCTCACCGGGGTTGGCGCAATCATCGCCGCTGGCAGCCACGCGTGAAGTGGCATGAATGCGGCTTTTGCGCATCCGATCATGAACGTTATGAAGAGGATTACGAGTGTCGTCTGCGGTATCGCGTCCATTCCCGCGATGCCGCTGAATGAAAACTCTGTTGTTCCTGTGTGGTGGTAGACCACAAGAATCGAGAAGAGCAGCGATATGCCCGCGATCATCAGGTACGTCAGGTACTTCCTGCCCGAACTGATCGCCTCAGGCGTCTCGATATGCGCAACGAGCGGGTATGTCGAGATCGTCAGGAGTTCGTAGAAAAGAAAGAGCGTGATCAGATTCGCTGAGAACGCGATTCCAACGGCTGATGAGAGCGCTATTGCAAAGCAGAAGAAGTATCTGGTCTGCGCATGTTCATTTAGCGACCGCATGTAGCCGATGGAGTAAGACGAGACGAATATCCACAAGAACGAGGATGTGATCGCAAATAGTATCCCGAATGCGTCAACCTTAAACGCGATCGGGAGATTCGGGAGCATCTCAACAACCGTGCAGGTGATCACAGTCCCTTTGAGGATCATTGGTAGCATCGAGATCACAAGCCCGAACTTGATAAACGCGGCAACGAACGTCCAGCCTTCCCTGATATTCGGGTATTTGCCGAATGCGAGAATCAGGACTGACGCGATCATCGATACAAGCACTGCAAGCAGGGGGGTTATTGATTGAATCTCTGTAACCATCCTGATCACCTCAGGGCACCCCGCCCAATCCAAGCAGTGTTTTTGCCAGTGGTTCAAATATATGTTCGATCGGATAGCACGAGAAGAATCCGAAGAATACGCAGAGAATAGCCAGTATCACCATCGGAACCAGCATCGTTAGCGGCGCCTCGTCTCGTTTGATGTTCTCGATCTCGTGTGGGTGTCCGAACCAGATGTTGTCAAATATCCGCCAGAAATAGACGATGTTGAGCAGACTCGATACAAGGATGACCGCTACGAAGATCCACTGATCTGCTTCTATTGATCCAAGCGCAAGATACCACTTGCTCGTAAAACCAACCGTTCCCGGAACTCCGATCATCGAGAGCGCCGCTACCAAAAAGACGGTTGTCGTAACAGGCATCTTCTTTCCGAGCCCCTGGAACTGGTATATGTTTCTGATGCCGGTCCGATAGAATATCGCGCCCGCCACAAGGAAGAGTGCGCATTTCATGAAGGCGTGGTTCATGATATGCAGGAGTCCTCCCTGCATCCCAATCACGTTCACGAGACCAAACCCTAAGAGGATGTAACCAATCTGGCTGATGCTTGAGTACGCGAGCATCCGCTTGATGTCGCTCTGCGCTATTGCGAGAACTGATCCCACAATGATTGCAAGCGCTGCTGCCCAGGTGAGAATCTCTGTCATATTCACATCGATCACAAATGCGGGCGTGAAGACGCAGAACATGAACCGGATCATCGCATAGACGCCGACCTTTGTCATCAGTCCTGCGATGAGCGCGCTTGCTGTCGAGGGTGCGTGTGTGTACGCATCAGGCAGCCACGAATGGAGCGGGAAGAGACCGACCTTGATGCTAAAGCCCACCATGAAGAATGCGAGCGCAGCAAGAACGACCGTGTTATCGTAGATGCTCGGCAGGAGGCTTTGCATGTCAGCCATATTCAGCGTGCCTGTGACCGCGTAGAGGTAGCCGATCCCCAAGAGGATGAACGATGCCGCAACGGTG
>DAOWIV010000262.1 GCA_030640725.1 Methanosarcinales archaeon
AAATTGACTTAAGTTCCCCGGATAACGAGGATATGTACGAGAATGTCAGTGTTGATCTTGGATTTCAGCGTTTCACATCCGTTGGAACCAGACGAACCGGCAAACCGATCTTCTATGCGATAACAATCCCGAAGGACGCCCCACATCCAGAACTTGCTCTGGAGTTTGTGGAGTTTGTGACAAGCGATGAAGGGCGGGGGGTGCTTCAAGAGATGGGGCAGCCCACAGTCCAGCCGGCTGCGGATCATCCGGACAAGATGCCTGATGGGGTGAGAGGCGTGGAATTCAACAGCTACCACCAAGGACCACCGCCAGCGAATGACAATTCCGTCGCCACCCAAACTTAAATTTGGCAGGCATCCACCCGGACGCCCGCGACCGATTGGTTGCCGGTGGTGCCACCATCGAATCACAACCGCATCGGTAGACTCCGTTCATGTAGTTTCACCGCAGTTACCATGAAGATTGCCAGAAATACCATAAGAGCGAAGATATTCAGCGGAACCGAGTAATAATTTGCACCGGCTCCCTGAAAGCAGTACCTGCACAGGTCGGTTATGTAGGTCAGTGGAGATATCGATGCCAGCGCCTGCCCCCACGCCGGCAAATCCTGAATCGGGATGAAGACACCGCTCACAAAGACCAGCGGGAACTTGATCATTGTGGACATCATCATCACAGTGGATGTCATGCTGGTTGGCGTTGACGAGAACACAAGCCCCATCGCCGAGAAGCAGAATGCAGCAAGCACGATTGCCACTGCAAGCACGAGCGGATGTGCGACACCCACGCCGAACATAACTCCTAATAGAATCGGAACGAGCGAGATCAAGATCCCGAATAGGACCGACGCCAGCATATCTCCGATGAGGATCGTCGTGATTGAGACCGGGGCTGCTGCAAGCCGCTCAAGGTTCCTGGTCTGCGTCTCTGTGGGCGCAATCACCGGTGTGACCGACGTTGACGTGAAGAATACAGTCATACCAAGCAACCCTGCGATAAGGAAATCGACAGGGAGATTTCTTCCAATCATGAACGCCAGAAAGAGGAATGATGGGGAAAGGACGCCGAATATTATCACAGGTCCCTTCAGATAGTAGATTCGTATGTCTTTCCTGGCGATTGCAAACGCACGCCGCATCTGATCCATGATCTCAGGAACCATCGGTCTTCACCTCTACCACTTCCTCCGCGCCCCCTCCATCTCCGGTGAGTTTGATGAAAACGTCCTCAAGCGTTGGCGTCAGCGTGTTCAGGGTCACGATCTCGATGCCATCTGACCGGCAGTAGTCTACCAGACGCTGTATCGTTCTGCCAGGCTCATCGGTGTACAGATATGTCTTATCTCCACTCTCTCTAACATCAGTTACCCCGGAAATGTGGCGGAGGTCAGAACTGTCCACATGCGCCCTAAAGCTCACCTCTAAGCGTCCAAGTCCACCTATCCTCGATTTAAGTTTCTCAGGTGGGGAAATAGCTGCAATCTTCCCATGATTGATGATTGCAACTCTGTTACACAACTGGTTTGCCTCTTCCATGTAGTGAGTGGTGAGAAAAATGGTTTTGCCTCTGTTATTCAACTCTCGCAGCACCTCCTTGATCATCCGTGCGCTCATAACATCCAGACCTGATGTCGGCTCGTCGAGGAAGAGTATCTCAGGATCGCTCATGAGTGACATGGCGATCACAAGCCTCTGCTTCATCCCCTTTGAGAACGTCTTTGTCTTGTGATCCTTCCGATCATGCAGCCCGAAACGCACAAGGAGTTCCTCTGCCCTCGCTTTTGCATCCTTTGCCGGCACGCCGTACAATTCTGCCATGAGTTGCAGGTTCTTCCACGCAGAGAGTTCGTTGTATGCGTTCGATAGCTCAGGAACGACCCCCATCACCTCTTTGGCTTTGATCGGATTCCGCAGCAGGTCAAAACCCGCGATACGGACCATGCCATGGGTTGGTCTGATGATCCCGGTGAGCATCCTGACAGTTGTAGTCTTGCCTGCGCCATTTGGTCCCAGAAAACCGAAGATTTCACCCCCTACCACCTCAAGATCGATATGATCCACTGCCACGAGTTCTCCGTAGTTTTTTGTCAGTTCTTTAGCTTCAATTACGTTTTCTATGACCATTATACCGGGTCTCCCAGTAAATTGATGACTATCTCTTTTGTTTTCAGTTTCCACACCTTTTCAGGTGCGCCACCGCCCCTTTCCCGGTATTCGGATACCTCGATGATACCTGCACGGTTGAGCGCTGACAGATGATAATATAACCCGGAAGACGTCAGTTTCGCGCCCCTGTCGCCCAGGAATTCGTAGATCTCCTTCGTGCTCTTGCTGCCATCGCCGATACAGTCGATGATCTCCCATCTGGTCGGGCAGTGGAGCGCGCTTATATACTTACCGAGTTTTTGCAGTTGTGGGTGGCAGTGGCAATTGCACATTGTATCACCTGAATATTACAGTGGTTTACTGCAATATTGAAGCGATACTTTAAAAGAGTTTTGGCGGTATATGCATGTGTTTGATTAGGGACGTCACAAAACAACAGGGTCAGGTTGAACCTCCTTAAAC
>DAOWIV010000094.1 GCA_030640725.1 Methanosarcinales archaeon
CATCAGCCATCCGGTTGAACGAAACAGCAAGTTCGCCGATCTCATCAGCCCGCTTGATGTTCACGCGCTTTGCAAGGTTGCCACCAGCGATTGCTTTGGCGGTATGTGCCAGTTCGGAGGTTGGCTTTGATATGTTGCGCGCAAAAACGCTTGCAACAAGGATGGATACTATAACCGCGAAAATGGCAGTGATGGCAAATTTCGTAAGCATCTCACGTTTCATATCGACAAACGGTTTTTCAAGTAGTCCCACGTATAACATTCCGATTATGTTGCCATCGGTATCGTATATTGGCTGATAAGCTGTTATATAAATCGCGTTTACAACAAAAGCACGACTGATCCATTTCTCCCCTGATGTTAGCACTGCATCATACACTTCTTCTGAAACGCGTGTTCCGATTGCGCGATCCTCGCCGTTCTCGTAGACGTTGGTAGAAATCCTCAAATCGCCATGGAAAATCGTTGCTGTTCCGATATCCTGGTCCTCGTACTTTTCATCCTCATAAACGATGCTCCTGATCCGATCCACGATTTCGTAGTTCCGATTGATCAGATATCCACCATAGATCACCCCGATCAGGGTGTCGTTGTGATAGACCGGGGATGCAGCCTTGATCACCATTCCTGCAGTTTCGCTGGTCCTTGATGTCGGCTTCGCTCTTTGCGTATCGACGAACTCGGTGTATGCACGTTCTACGAGGTCCCCGCCCTCAAGCAGCAGTTTCGGTCTTGGAACGATCTGGGTCGATACCACGGTCGTGCCGGCAAGCGATCGCATCACCAGCGGGTCGTCTGCCTGCGAATCTCCGTAAGCACTGCTCTGCCCACGCGCCACCACCTTTCCAGTGGCATCTGTGATCGCAAGAAAGTCGAGCCCCCTATCATCCATTATTCTTCTTAATTTGTATTTTAGAACGTCAGTATCGTTATCAACCAGCGCGGTCTGGATTGGTTCGATATTCGCTGTGAAATGGACCGAATCCCGGATCTGCTCCATCTTGTAGTTGTATACCTCCTGCGCCGTGTTGAGATCTGACCTGACATTGTCCTGCGCCTGCTTCACAACGATTTCATCGATTGAATGGATGCCCATCAGGGTCGCAAAACCGAGTGACAGCAGCGAGACGAACACGAACCAGATCACTAACCTCCTGTAGATTGTGACCCCCATCATACTTTTATTGGTGCGATTGACATAAAACATTTATGCACAACCATCCGGGCTCTCTGCTATTTCATGCGAGTGGCGCTATCTGAAAAGTCCCGGGTGGTTTATTGGTCATTAGATTCGTGATAAAATCATTCCATATTGAAAATATCATCCTCTGAAATGTGAAAATTCCAAATTACACTTGCGGAGTGGTATAAATTACAAGTGCACTCGGGTGCCATGAATTACACGAATTTAGCTGCCGCTGGCGCCTCCTGATTCATCCACATGCCCCCATGTAACCGCCCCTATAGTCCCGTCCACCTCGACATAATCGCCGTCATGGAATATCGCAAACGGATCCTGTTCCAGCCGGTCAACAAGCGGGATACCTGATATAATCGCCCCGACAGCGACGATCGTCTCTGCTGCGAGGTTGATCATGGCGCACGGGGCTACATTGTTCTTTTTGAGGCTGTAGATCACATAAGACCCTACAGTTGAGCCTTTGCCATGGGGAAAGATGAAGACACGGTCTGCGATCGAGACGCCTTTCTTTGGATGGTCTTTCTCCATGATAATCCCGGTTTTCGGGTCGATCCCGCCGAGAAACGATATCGGGGTCTCAGAGATGAGTACCTTGCCTGATGCAACGCCTTTTGAGACCGCGTGACCCGTAACCATCATAGATACTCCTCGATCAATCGCTTTGCCCAGACCAGTTTCTTTCTCTTGATCTCACCAACGTCGGGATCGTCGTAATCAAACCCAAGTAGCGTCACGCTTGCGGCATGGAATGCTTTTGCCAGAAAGACGCACCGATCCCCGTCTGAGAACCCGCCAAAGTTGTAGATATTGTCAAACGGCTCTGACTGGGTCGTGCCGAGCACCCGCGTGCCCCGAAGACGCGGCACAACCGACCGAATAGCAGGGATATTGTCGCCGTGCGCATGTACCACCACGAATGACCCTTTCTTGCTCGCAGAGATGATATCCTCGATTGTTCCGTCCAGATCAGTCACGATCACATCTGGAATCATCCGGTTCTTCAAGAGAACGGTCGTTGCACCGTCTGCTGCGATGATGATCTGATCCTGCTTGATCGATCGCAGACCTGCTGCATGAGAGCGCAGGCACACTTGCGGATCTTCGCGGCATCATATCGGGACGGGAGGTCGCGGTGTGCGGAAATGCACCATCACTTACATCAGACCTGCGATCGATCAAGCAGGATCAGATCATCATCGCAGCAGACGGTGCAACGACCGTTCTC
>DAOWIV010000155.1 GCA_030640725.1 Methanosarcinales archaeon
CCCTCATTTATTGGTGGATGGACTTTATGTGGAATGCGGTATTAATATATCTAACTACTGTACGTGCGATAGATGAGTGTGGATTACGATAGGTTCAGGTCAAATCTGACAAAGTCAAGATATATGAACATGCACAACTGGAAATTACAGTGAGATACACCGATTTTGTGGCAGCCAAATTTGGATACAGAGATTGGAGCACCATCGGATACACTGTGCTACTTCAGCACTGTGCTACTTCAGTCTTCGGTGGGCACTAAAACCTGACGCCGGCGTAGGTGCATCACGGCTTCAGGCATTCCACATCCATCACCACATCAAAGTCCCCGCTGATCCGTGTGATCGTGAGATTCAGATCCCCCTGATCAAAGGTCATATTGCACTCGAGGCTGTCGGTCGTGTTTGCTGCAAGCTCGTTTAAGCAGGCGGTCGCATTCTCCGTGATCCCGATGCATGTGATGGTGCGCTCGCATCTGTCGCCTGCCACACGCACAGCGTCGTAATACTGGTATGCAACCCGCGAATTCTGTGACACGATCTGGTACGGCGCATCAAGGTCCACCTGCTCGAGCAGTGCACTGAATGGGGGATATGAGTTTGATGCGTTCTCATCATCGATCACATCAACCGCCGCCTCAACCTTGCTCCTGGGACCAAGGATGCACGGATCACCCATGATACTGCACACATCCTTGTTCCGGATGAGCACAGGGTAACCCTGGTACGGGGTCGGCGCTGGAATGAACCCGAATGTAAACTTTCTCGGGCTCAATTTGTCCATTTCGAGCTGCGTACCATCCCAGAACGCGGCACGATATGCTCTGGAGATGTTTGTGCCATAGAGGTCGTACGGCTGAGTGTAGATCAGGGACTCCATCGGCGTCCCTTCCAGACCCTCGGTACAGACATAGTTTGCGATAACCGCGCCCGGCGGACTCATGTCAAGCCCGTCAGCGATCGAATCAAACGGATGGTTGATGAGTTTTCCAACCTCGCCCAGCCGTATACGATTGTCAGCCGTCGGCACCGTTGTGGGCAGGTCGGTCTGCCCGGCGGTATCATCATCGCCACTACCCCCCCAGAAGAAAGATGCCAGCGGCGATATTACCATTATAAGCACCATAAAAGCAGCGAGAGCCATCGCGAATATAGCAGAATTTGAAAATTTCTTCATCAGGTCACCTTTGGCAGCGGGTGTTATTAATATTGCCAGTATATGGGCGTGCTCAACCACCTGCTGACTTATTCCCGGGCGCCCGGATCGGCTGCAAACTTGCAAAGATACAAAGATATTTAGAGCACCTGCGAAAATAGCATAGCAGATTCACACTACATGCATCCATTGCATCTCCGGGCAAAAAACCATGACCAGACACACACATTCAGGGGCGCTGCCGATAGTACTGTGTGTACTCCTCTGTGCCGGCTGCATCCAGTCGAGTGAAAATCCGGATTCGGACGGTTTGTATCTGATCGAACTGGCAGAAAGCCAGACTGCGGCACTCGATCATCTGGGAGTCATAATCGAGTCCCAGAACAGTGCCATCAACGCCTTCAACGATCGCGATTACGCAGCCTGTCAGGTATTGTGCAGACGGACTGTGGCGCAGAACGAGGAGTATGCGTCGTTGGTTGGGGTGTATGCAGGGTTTGTCATGAATACGTCGCTCTCCGGACCTGACAGGGCGTATTACGAAATTCAACTGAGTATTTTGCAGGCGTTTCGACGAAACATCAATCAATCCACGTTTGATCTGAATCTGGCATGTGAGTATGCCACGGATGGGGATAATGTACATTCACAGCACCATGTCATGAGAGCAGGCGAATTTATGAAAGTGTTCCACGACAATATCGATCGTTTCAATGACAATGTCGATGCACGTAACAGAGAGTCGGATAATTTCATATTACCTGTTCCGGATCCTTCTGATCCAATCAATCCACCCGGTACCGCGGATACTACAGATGCAACCCTTTCCGGAAGAACCAATCTTTCTGACATCCCTGATCCGTATTATATAGACAAAACAAACTTTCAAAACACGCCTGACGAGGTGCAGCGGCTGCTTGGCAAGGGCTTCTTCACACCGTATGCGTGCTCCAGTTTTGACTGCTCTGAGATGGCTGCATACATCGAATGGAAGCTCGAATGCCACAACGTCACTGCACAGATTGCCACAAAAGACAACTGGGAAGGGGGATATGGTCATGCATGGGTCATCGTTCCGCTGCGCGGCGGGAAGAACCTGGCGATCGAGCCAACGATCAGCGCAATGGAAGGGAGCCTTGGCGCGGAGATGATTACTTATGACCCAAAATACTTTGTCTGCGACCACCTGTTTGAGGACATTTACGGGGCATCAGAGTTCTTTGGCGTCGAGGAATGGGACTGGTGGAACAAGCTAAATCTGAGCTGATCCGCACGAAAAATTGTCCCCCTGCCACCCTGTCTGCCCCGGCAATCATGCGCTCACGAAGCATGTCATTCATGTATTATGCACTCATGCATCCACGTAATCAAACAGCGACCGCTGAGCCGGCGTCTCTTCTGTTTTGCCGGCATAGTAATCTGATTCCGCATTACCGTTACCACCAGCGGGCAGTTCGACGCTCCCGTACCTGCCACCCCCGCCAGGATGAATGATCACCTTTCCTTCCCTAAATGCCCTGATCGCAGCCACAATCCGCGGGTCTCCGTCCAGACTCGCCATATCAGCATCCACCAGCACAGCGATCTCGCTGCCGGGTTTTTTTATCATTTCGTTCCACGCGCTCTGCACTGTTTTGGTGTACGGGCTTGAATGCCCAAGCGCAAGAGCAATGATCTCGGCAAGCGGGATCAAATGAAGATATTCGGGTCGGTGATCCGGATGTTCTGGTGCCTGAAGGTCAGCGAGTTCGTTTACCCGGTCGCGAACACCTTTTTTAATTCTTGCGCCGCACGTGCATTTCCATTTTTTTATTAGACATTCCTGGAGCGTGTATCGCTTAAAACAGCGTATACATGCGGATTCGTTGTATTTTCCTTCCTCAGGAAACATTCCAACATTCAGCACCGGTTTACAACCGTTCTTCCGAAGGATCGCTTTTTCCAGGTCGCCAAACGTGATATCTGGCATCTCGAACCGGTTAAACTCACGGGCGAGTTTGTTGGGCCATGGGGAGTGCGCATCTGAGTTTGTAAGGAAGGTCAGGCGGTGCAATTCTGAAATCCGGTCTGCATAAGATGTGTCTGCGCTCAAACCCAGTTCCACAAACGAGACATATTCTGCAAGGTCGTGATAACAGTCTTCGAGCGAATCGTGATACGCATACATAGCAGTCCACGGCGTAAAGGCATGGCAGGGTCCGATCAGGGCACCGGCATCCCTTGCATACTCCGCGATCTCTGCGCCGCCCATATTCACAGTGGGGCGCCCGTCGGCATCGATGTCGCGAGAGTGCTTCATGAACCGCTCACGCAACTCTTCCGCTTTTGAGATGGACGGAACGATGAGCAGATGATGAACCCGGGGAGCACCTTCAATCTCTACCGTAAGCACAAAAGACGTATCGTTCAATGAAAATATCCCGTCTGACTCTGGCAATCTCTTGACCTGGTCCAGCCATTTTGCGTGCAGGCAATCCCCGGTTCCGATGAGGTTAATCCCTTTCTTCGCTGCTTCCCGTGCAATGGTTGGAACATCCATCTTGTTGGATGTCGCCATCGAGTATTTTGAGTGTATATGCAGGTCTACATTGACGTTCATGATCCTTTTGTAGATCGGTGGGCACACTTATATAAGGATTCGTCTCATATTTCATATTCCATAGCATTCCGGAACAATTATGAACTCATGGAATACAAAAACAGAAGAAACATCGAAACATAGAAACACAGGAGAATTAAGATATGTCAGATTTTAGAGTTGTTGTTTCAGACACAAAAACAGGAAAAGCATACCAGATAGAAGTATCTGGCGCGTCCGCCGGCACGTTTATCGGAAAAACGATCGGCGGCGAGGTCGATGGAAATGTGGTCGGGCTTGCCGGGTATACACTGAAGATCACCGGCGGATCTGATAAGGGCGGATTTCCGATGCGCAACACGCTTCCAGGGTCCATGCGGAGAAAACTCCTCGTGACCGGAGGATGCGGGTTTCATCCGGGAGATAGCGGTCTTAGAAAGCGCCGATCGATCAGGGGGTCTGAGATAGCAGGGGATATCGTTCAGATCAACACAACAATCGCAAACTATGGCGGAACGCCCGTGGATTCACTGCTTGGTAATGATTCGGGAGCGGCTTCAGATGCAGGTTCAGGCAAGGATTCTGGCGGAGAATCATAGCCGGTATGTTTGACTTTATGAAACTTTTCGGAGACGATACTTTTGAGCGTTTCAGGCGCGGGGTTGCTGCGCACGAGCAGGGTAAGCTGGATGTGGCAGAACGCGAGTATGAAC
>DAOWIV010000285.1 GCA_030640725.1 Methanosarcinales archaeon
CCTATAGCATTAAACGGGATCGCGATGGACGGTGTTTCGCTGATCGCAAAGCTCAACAGAATCGGGGGCGTACACGGAATCGGACGGTCGGACAACATTGAGGACCGCGTGCTCGGACTAAAAGCGCGGGAGATATATGAACACCCCGCTGCGACGATACTCCTTTCCGCGCACCGCGATCTCGAGTCGCTCATACTCACAAGAGGTGAACTCAGGTTCAAGGCGACGGTGGATACTGCGTGGGCTGAGCTTGCGTACATGGGTCTTGTGGACGATCCGCTGTACGCCGATCTCTCCGCATTCATCAATGAGACCCAGAAACGAGTCGCAGGAGACGTGAAGTTGCGATTGTATAAGGGTTCTGCAACGGTGGTTGCGAGGAGATCTGATTTCGCACTCTATTCAGAGGAACTGGTCTCGTTCGGCGAATCCTCGATCAACCAGAAGGATTCAGAAGGATTTTCAAAGTATCATGGATTTCAGGCGCGTCTGGTGCAAAAAATTATGAAATAATCATGGGTATGAATATCAAGAAGTCGATCATTACCTATTCATCCATCGTCCTCTGTCTCGTCATCATGTACGGCTCCATTTTCCTGTTGTTGATGTTTAGAGAGGGTCAGCACATACCAGGGCAGATGGAGAACGTAAACCCGGTAACCGCAATTTACTGGGTCATTGCAACCATGACAACCGTTGGATATGGGGATGTCTATTTTGCAGAGGAAGCCGGGAGGTTATTCTCAGTCGTGGTCGCTATTTCAGGGGTTATTCTCTTATTCGCGCTGCTTTTCCCGCTGATCATCACGCCATGGATCGAGTCGCGGGTGGAAGCGGCGCTGCCGACGAGCGTGCCGCAGGCGTTATCAGACCACCTGCTCATCTGTGGATACAGCCTGCTTGTCGAGAGCTTGATCGAGGAACTGGAGCACCAGATGATTCCTTTTGTGATAGTGGAGGATGACAGCAGCGTTGTCAGAGACTTGCTGGAGCGGGACATTCTCTGCATTCATGGAGACCCGTGCGACAAAAATACGCTCGATGGTGCGAATATAGAGAAAGCAAGGGTTTTGATAGCCAATAAAAGCGACGAAATCGACGCAGATATTGTTTTGACCGCGAGAGATATGTGTGAAGTAAAAACAATCACCATTCTCGAAGATTTATCGAAGAGAAAGTATCTGGAGTATGCCGGCGCAGACCGCGTGATTGCTCCGAAATCGATGCTCGGCTCGTTCATGGGCAGGAAGGCAGCCGACCCGACGGTCAGCCATCTGGTCGGCGCGACCAAATTTCTGGAAGATATCGAGATAATCGAATTTCCGATCCATCCAGAGAGTGAACTGATCGGAAAGAGCTTGAAAGAGTTGGAGATAAGGAAACGAACCGGCTGCAACATCATAGGAATGTGGGCGAGCGGTGAACTCTCGCTCAATCCGAAATCAACCGATATAATCAGATCCAATTCGATTCTGCTGGCGGTCGGGACAGACGAACAACTGATAGCTCTGAAGAAGTTAACCAGATGAGGAGACTGGCAGAGTGATGGAAACAAAACACGAGCACGTGGTGGTTGTTGGATATGGGGACGTTGGTAAGGGTATCGTCACCGAACTTGTGAATGCCAAAGTTGAATTTACTGTAGTGGATAAAAACGAAGACGCCGTAAAAGGGCGGGGCTTTGACTACGTGGTTGGAGACGGCGCAAGCGAAGAAGTTCTCATGAGCGCGGGAGTTGCGTCCGCATCCACTGTCATAATAGCGCTGAACACCGACACCGACGCGATCTTTGCAACGCTCGTCGCAAGGACGCTTGCGCCGGATGCCATCATTCTGGCGAGGGCGAACGCGCCGATATGCGGCAAAATCTACAAAGCCGGCGCCGATTATGTTGCATCGCTCTCCATCGTGGTGGGGCAGATGATTGCAAAACTGGCGATCTCTGAGCATGAGGAGGATGTCCTGATGCTCTACGAGGACATGGCAATCGAGAGATATCATGTTGAGAAAGGCTCCCTGTTTGCCGGAAAGACCCTCGAAGAACTGGATCTGAGATCGAAGGTCGGTTGCACGGTTATAGCGATAGAGAAAGATGAAAAGACGATCATTGATCTGCACGGGAATACGGTTATAGAAGCTGATTCGATACTGGCTATCGTAGGGCGCAGGGAGCAGATACGGAAATTCGAAGAGTACGAACATACACGACCAGAGAGCCCGGAAAAGATTATAATCGAGAAGATCGGAGAGTTATTCAGGTGAGATAATGGAGTACGAAACCCTTGCAATGATCATAGAGCTTCTCGCTGTGATTATCATGGTAGTTGCATTTTATTATGGGTATTCTTTAACAAAGCGCATACCCAAAGAACTGAAATCATTGAATCTGCTCGTTTTTGCGCTCTTTTTCATGATCCTGCGAAGGATTGCCTCACTCTGTTCATTTGAGATGGGTGAGCTCGTGGTCATCGTCTCGATCTTCTCCTTGATCATATCGACACTTGCGCTGCTCGGTTTCAGACGGATATACAGCAACGTCAAAGGAGAGCGTTGACGCTTCGCCTTTGCTGTCCCAGGCAATAGCAATGAGCACTAATGGGTGCCATACGCAGGAATCGGTACGTTAGGTACGTTAAGATCGGGAATCGGGATATTTACCTTCTTTGAGAACCGCTTGATTGTATCAAGCAAGCCTTCCTTCTCCTTTCCGACCAGACTGATTTCCAGCACCTCGCTGATCTTCGAGACCGGTATAATCTTCACCATATCGCGGTACTCATCCTCGATCAGGACATCGTCTTCATTCGCTTTCGGTATGATTATAGTCTTGATGCCTGCCTGCGCCGCAGCCTCGATCTTGTATGTGACGCCGCCTACCGGGAGCACATCACCCCTCACCGATAGCGAGCCGGTCATCGCGACCGATTGATCGATGGGGATCTCCTCAAACGCGGATATGACCGCTGTTGCAATGGAAATCGATGCGCTGTCACCTTCCACGCCCTCGTACGTGCCGATGAACTGGACATGGATATCTGTATTTGAGGTATCCTTGCCTGTAACCTTCTTGATGAGGGCTGAAACATTCTGAACGGCTTCTTTTGCGATATCCTTGAGCATTCCGGTTGCAATCAGCTTTCCCTCATTTTTAGATAGCGCAGGGGTCACTTCTGCCATGATCGGTAGAACAATCCCCGAATCGCCGCCCATTATGGCGAGACCGTTTACCCTTCCAATCTCAGCGCCCTTCTTGTGGTACATCTTGTAGTCCATGCGCTGCTCAAGGTGCTGGTCTGCGAG
>DAOWIV010000265.1 GCA_030640725.1 Methanosarcinales archaeon
GCGGGAGGGGGATCGTAGTCTTCACATCCGACGGCGCTGTGGTGGATGATGCATCGACTGTCGAGAGCGTCGTTGAGGCGGTTGCATGGAGGCAGGCAGCAGATCGGCTGACCATCGAGGATATCGATGCCATCAAGGCACTTGTGGGCTCGCCGCAGGTAATTGAGACAAAACGCGTCAACCTGATCACATCATGCGACTCGCTTGCCGTGCTTGGAAACGACCTCAATCAGTCAGATACCACAGATTATGGGGTGACTTCTGCTTTTGCGGAGCGCGCTATGAGCGTGGATCAAAATATGGATGATATATTGAACGGAACCAAATTTTTCCTGAAAGATCTGGCAGAACAGAAGAATATAGTTGCTGGTGTTGTAAAAGATGCAAACAGCACCAGAGAATCACTGCAGAAGGACTGGGGAGGGAGACAACATGCCCAGACCAGGGTTATACTGACGCTTGTCCTGATTGCAGTTATAATCGTAGTTGTAGCAGCGTTAATACTTACAAAGTCAAAGAAAAAAGACTTCTCCATAAAAAAACGTGCATATACTCTCATTGGCAAGAAAAAAGAGAACCTCATCGATCAGTTGCACAGTCAGGATGCGGATGAGCGCGCAAGGTCCGCCCTGATGGCGGGAGCGTCCGCAGACCTCAATGAATCAGTTATCCCGCATATAATTGTGCTGCTCGACGATCCTGACGAACGTGTCCGTGCTAACGCCGCTCAATCGATCAGGCGCATCGGACAGGGGGACAAAAGCCTTGTGAAGTTTGCAAAAGACCCGCTTAAGCGCCATCTCGATGATCCGAGCGACAAGGTGCGAGATGCTGTGAGTCAGGCATATCAGGCAGTCTGGGGTGCTGTGCCGGCTGCGGCAGAAAAGGAGATCGAGGTTGAAGCGATCAAACCGGCTGAAACAACTGAAACGTCGGCAGAAGAGACCAGAGAGACCGAAAAAACCCCTATAGAGCCAGAAGAGCCTGTGAAGACGGCGGTGGCAAAGGCGGCATTGACAGATGCACAGCAGAAACGCATTCATGAACTGCGGCAATCGGTGAATCAGTCGATAAACGACCTTCCGGCGGGTTGCGATCTCTGCATCCCGTACTATCTGCGGGGCATCTGCACCACAATCACTGACATGATCGAACATGCGCACCGTGGGGATAGCGATGCAATCGACGAGATGATCGACGCAGCAGGGCGCGTGTGCCGTTATATCGCCGATCTGGTTGAGAATGGCAGGTTTATCGATATCTGCATCTCGAGCAACATGGGCGCGTTCGATGACACCGGATTTGTGCACGGATTCGAGGAATATCAGGACCAGCTGGATGCCCTGATCAGCGATCCGGTGAGCTTTGTCGATTCGTCGCACGTCGAAGAAGAACTCTGGGAACTTGATGGCACAATCACGAGAAAGATGAGCGAACTGACGATCATACCGATCTCAGGGTTGTGGAAAGTGTCAAAAAACATTTTTGATGATGCGACTGATGAATCAGGGATCAAACACGCATTCTCAATCCTGATAGCAACGATCATCCTTGAGAGGACCCGCGGAATGATGGAAAATCCGGAGATCGTGCGCAGGCTGCAGTTGTAGGGGAGTTTCTGGATAACTGCTGGCTGTGGGTGCTTAAATGGGTCGTGGGTGGGATTTGGCGATATTGGTTCGCAATAAACGAGTTAACCTCAGCCAAGTAGCCCCATAATCCGGATCCCGCGCTCGATACAATCCATCTGGTCGCGTATACGCGCAAGATCAGTCTCTTTCTGCATATCAGCGGCGATTTTGGCGATTTTATCTGAAACAACGTCACGAAGTGAGATTCCAGCAATCGCCTCGCCAACTCCCGCCTCTCCTTGTGTTTTTCCGATCTTCCCGGTTTTCTCAGCTCCCCCGTCCTGCAGCATCTTAAAATCGCAGGTCGGGCAGCCGATCTTTCCATGATACCGAAACATGGGCGCGCCGCATCGTTCGCAGGTCTCTGCGAGCATGGTTCCGCCCAGTTCGAGCATTCGTGACATGACATCGATTTCATCCATGGTTATGTTGCTCCTTGCATCGATCAAATGTATACGCGGGAAATTGTAAAGTTGTCCGTCCGGGATGAAAACTGGCAGGTCATATACTGCCAGTTACCATCTTCAGCAGCATCATCGCGTCCACCGATGTGAGCCTGCCATCACCGTCCATGTCGCCCCATCTCTGCCCCCGTCCCTCCGAATCGGTCCGGTAGCCATCAGGTGTGTCCGGTTCTTTGTCCCATGCATCGGGCACGCCGTCGCGGTCCGAGTCTTTGGCTGGGATTGGAGGTTCGTCCGGTTGTTCAACCTCGTAATAATTAGTCACCCGCCATTCATCAGGTCCTGTGACCCTGAAGAAGACCGTCGTGCCCTGCACCGAGATCACATCAATATATATGGAGCTACCGCCGTAGGTCTTGTATTCGGTCGGCGTATCGCCCTGGAATACCGTGATCGTCCTCGCAGGCATCATGTAACTCGAGATACGGAACTTTGCAGAATCGACTATAGTTTCACTTACCTCAGCAACCTCTATTCGTATGTCATAGTTGATCTCGATCCCTTCGTTGACCCTCAGATGCTGCCCGAAGATCACGTGGTCGCCATCGCCACCAGCGGGCGGGGTGGCGTTCCACTCCGGTGGATATGTGCCACCACCTCCGCCACCCGATGCGCCGTGAATGGTACGCTCCATAAACGGATAGAACCGGAGGGTCGAGTCTTCTGCGGTTCTGAAGTACATCTCATCCATGACCTTTTCAGTGATTCCGGGCTCCAGACTTATGATGACATCGTTTTTGAGGACGACCTCTTCGGAACTTGCAGTCACGACCCTCATGCGCTCAAACCGATCGCCAGCAGCGATCTCCAGCGGATCATCATTGATCAGGAAGACGTACTTAACCTGCACGATGTTCGAATCAGTCCCCCTAAACACAGCAATTATATAGCAGGAGAAGATCGGGACATCGTCCACGTCTCCGATGTCCACGGCGCAGGTGCACACCTCTTTAGATGAAACAACTGTGCTGTCGAGTTCTCTACCATCCTTGTTCAGTGTGAACCATACCTTATCTCCTTCGAGATCGATCTGCATGGGGGTGAGCATGAATCCGCCGCCAAGATCCCATCCCTCGCCGACCAAAAGCGTCTTCTTATCATCATCCTCGAACTCGAGTAGCAGTTCGCAGAGTCTGTCGGCTCTACCACCGGCTGCCACATACCGCGTGCCCATCCAGCCTTCTGCCATGTATCCGGTATCACCTTCGACGGTCAGCCCCTCATTCTCATGAAGTTCGTACTCCTGATAAACAGGGTGGGTGCCGTAAGAGAGGGCGTCTTCGTAGATCGTTCGGTTGTATCCTGCCAGCGTGCCGGGTGCGATCGTCAGCGTCTCGGATGATGCGTCGCTATCAATGTCATACCAGAGGAAAGCGGAATTTGAAGCGTTCCACACGATTTCGGCACTCTGATTTTCGCCCGGCTGCCGGACCACCGCACCGCGGACCTCGTAGGTGCCGGGTTCTGTCAGCACCCGGACAGGCGCGAATCGGAGCGTCTCGTTGTCGGCAACGACGAGTTTGATATCCGTCATGAGGCTGGTGGTCTTACCCGCCCTAAGAGCAAGGCTCTCATAATTTTCCATCGTGATCCTATTGTCC
>DAOWIV010000178.1 GCA_030640725.1 Methanosarcinales archaeon
GAGGGCATCACCTCTACCGCCGAGATCATGGAACTGGCACGCGATATGAACCGCCCGAGAAGCGACATGTGGGAGAACTGCGTGTGGGATGCCTCGATCAATGTTTCGGGCAGGGAATTGTATCTATTCCAGGCAATACACCAGGAATCTGACGTAATCCCTGAAAACGTCGATTGTATCCGGTCGATGACAGAAACCGAGCGAGATTTCGCAAAGTCGATCAGGAAGACGAACAAGGCGATGGGATTATAGAAAACTTTTCACAAAAGTTTTATCAAAAACTGCCCTTCGGGTGGGGTTTGTTTTTATACTTTCCTATACGTCAAGCAAAACCATTAAATCCCCGGAGCACGAGCTTGATTGGATGAAGATCGTAACCATCGGTGCAGGCGAGGTCGGACACTCGATCGCGAAGGCGCTGTACGCGAATAACGATATCATTCTCATCGATAAGCGAGAGGAAGCCTGCGAACGAGCGAGTGATCTGGATGTGCAGGTCATTCAGGGGAACGGTGCGGATATTAACATCTTAAAGCGCGCTTTTCCGGCGGATCTCGTGGTTGCGGTCACAGGCAATGACGAGATTAATATCGTTGCCTGCATCGCGGCAAAGCTGCTGTCAAAAGGCGCAAGGAAGTGCATGACGATTGCCCGGGTCTCGAACCCGGATTATATTAACAAGCCGATCACCAACCGGGAGCAGATCGGAATCGATTATATGATCTGCCCTGAACTGACGCTTGCATCAGTGGTTACCGAGATCATATCGATACCGTCTGCGGTTGGCATGGATGCGTTCGCCGAAGGCAAAGTCGAGATGATCGAGTTCAAGGTGGGGCATGGTATGGCACTTGATGGAATACCACTCGCTGATGCCGAAATTCCTAATTGCTGCGTTATCAGTGCGTTGATCAGGGGGAAAGACGTGATCATCCCGCATGGCGGCGATGTCATGCGCGAAGGCGACCATGTGATCGTAATCGGCAAATCAGAGTCGATAGATGAGATCGGAGAGTTGTTTGGCGACACGCCGAACCTGCACAACAAGGTCATGATCATCGGCGCAGGCATCGTTGGATTCTACATCGCAAACCTGCTCGCGAAACATGGCGACACCGATCTCAAGATCATCGAGGCGGATGCACAGCGGTGTGTGGAGATCGCTGATATGCTACCGGGCGCGCTTGTGCTGCACGGTGACGGCACCGACGAGATGATGCTCAAGTCAGAGGGTGTTGGCGAGATGGATGCGGTCATTGCAACAACCGATAGCGATGAAAGAAATCTGCTCTGTCTGCTGCTCGCAAAGCAACTGGGCGCCCGGAAGATCATCGCCAAGGTCGATCGGTCAGAGTATATGGGGTTGTTTGAGCGAGTCGGTATCGACGCGGCGCTGTCTCCAAAATACGCAACGATCAACAGTGTTCTGCGCGTCACCGCGGGTGCAGGGGTCGAATCACTCACCACTATCGAGGAAAAGCAAGCCGAGCTGATTGAACTGGTTGCATCGCCCGGTGCAAAGATAACAAAGAAGACACTTAACCGGATCAAATTCCCGAAAGGCGCCATCATCGGCATGATCGTGCGCAGGAACGATGTGATCGTACCGCGGGGCACGCACCAGATACAGGCAGGCGACCGGGTGGTAATATTCGCGCTGGCTTCGGCACTGGCAAAGGTGAAGAAGCTGTTCGTATGATCGTTTATCCCTGCAACGCGTACTCAATCATTGACTCAAAGACCTTACGCCCGTCAGCAGAGCCGAGTATCGGTTCGGATGCACGCTCAGGATGCGGCATCATCCCAAGAACGTTTCCGGACTCATTGACGATCCCGGCGATGTTCTCAACCGAGCCGTTTGGGTTGGCAGCAGGAACCACATCGCCACCTCTATCGACGTACCGAAACACGACCTGATGATGCGAGTTCAGGTCGCTTAATGTAGCATCGTCTGCGAAGAAATTCCCTTCCTTGTGCGCAATCGGCATCCGCACAACCTCACCTTTCCTGAATTTCGATGTGAACGCGGTATCTGTGTTTTCGACACGTAGATCCGCCCATTTGCAGCAGAATTTCGGGTAAACGTTTGTGCGAAGCGCGCCCGGAAGAAGCCCCGACTCGACAAGGATTTGAAATCCGTTGCATATCCCGATCACAGGTTTTCCATCGTCCGCAAGCCCTTTGACAGATTCCATGATCCGGGTGCTTGCTGCAATCGAACCTGCACGCAGGTAATCGCCATAAGAAAATCCGCCCGGGATCACGACCCCATCATATCTGTCGATTGAGTCCTTGTACCACACCAGATCGGTAGGCACTCCAAGAACGTCGCTTAAGATGTGATACACATCCAGATCGCAATTACTTCCACCAAACCTGATGATTGCAAATTTCATTGTATTTTAATCGAGTAATTGTGGATCACTGGATTTGCCAGCAGTTTCTGACACATCTCATCCAGCATTTTTGTGGCATCATCCGCGCTGTCAGCTTCCAGTTCGATAAGCAGTTTTTTTGCGGTGTGAACGCCGCTTACGTCATACCCAAGGTGCATGAGCGCACGTTGTATCGTATCCCCTTCAGGATCGAGCATGCCCTCCTTCAGTTGCGTGGTGATCTCGGCACGGTATTTCATCGCATACCAGATCGCTTTGATGCGATAAAAATGTATGGATTCACCGGTGTTTCTTGCTCTTATCGAAAACAGATGGCAGATGCACGATATACCGCCCGTCCTCTTTCACAGACATTATAATCTCTTCCCGCTCGAGCAGTGCTTCAAGATTTAGCTCGTAAGAGCCTTTATCGAGTATGCGGATCGATTCAACCTGCAAATCAGACTTCTCTTCCACTGCCTCCTGTTCGCCCACTTGCGTTTCGGTATCGGGTACATCTTCAGTCTCAGATTCTGCCGGCACATACAGAAA
>DAOWIV010000066.1 GCA_030640725.1 Methanosarcinales archaeon
AACGACTCGACCATCACCTGATTGTCGGGTAGTGGTTTTATGAGCGCAGGAATCGTTTCGATCCCCGCAATCTGCGTTGCCTTCCAGCGGCGTTCGCCGGCTATGATCTCATATCGCCCGTTTTTGGGTCTCACGAGGATCGGCTGAAGCACACCAACATCTGCGATGGTAGCTGCCAATTCCTTCAGTTTCTCCTTGTCGAATATCTCACGCGGTTGTAGTGGGTTCGGGATGATCTGGCTTATGGGAATTTCCTTCATTTCCATGATCTTATCCCTCGCGAATCAGTCCGATGGCTATCTTTGACCAAGGTACAGATTTGATCTCCCATTTCTCTCCTGCTGTGTTAATCTCCATGATGCTAATCTCCTCGGAGTTCAGATCTTTTTCTGTTGCTGCAACTTGCTTCAATGCCTGTATCGCATTGTTTTCGGTGTCGTACAGCCGCTTCTCGTTACCTGCATCGAGCAGATAAAATGTGTCTTTTTCTATTTTCAGTTCCATTATTCATTCACCTCTTGATTGCTGATTCCTTTTCGGATTAGTTCATTCACAACATCATTCCATGAGATGCCTTCTTTCTCGCATTTGTCCGCGATGAATTTGAACACATCCGTATCGAATCCTGTTGTTCTATTTGCTCTCAATGACATAGTTACTACCTATGCATGTTTACAATATATTATTGTACACAATCTTACTTAAATGGATTTCCCGCTACATCCTATCGTCAAATCTACCTACACCCCACCCCCCCTCTGCCCGCGCTCGTCCTCATCACATATACGCGACCCCCATCGGTCAAAGATGCCTCGGACTTCAGTCCGGGGTCGGTGACGCAAGTCTCCGCCTTGGCAGACCGCCCGACGCCCAGACCGCACCGGGGCAACGTCAAGACTGGGCATCCAAACAGCTTGAGTTGTTCCGGGGTCCGGGCACAACTGAAATTGCAATCACCGGATGGCAAGTATCCGCAACAGATTGCGCAAACACCTAAAGCCACATCGTACGGACCGGAACCGCAAATACCCGACTCATGCACCAGACCGCACTCAGCTACGAGACAGCAGCCCCGGACGGCGGCAGGCTGGAGCTGCAAAGGGGGGATGCGAAAGCCCGTTCTTTTCGCTGCGCAGGAGCCCCCGGACGACCTGAGCGATCTGGCGGAGGCATCCGAAAGCGCACCCGAACTAAGGGATAACCCGATCGATGATCCGGGACTGGAACGATTTGTCCGATCGATCCGATATATCCATTCCACATCCGAATGAATTAGGGAACATCATAACTGTATTTTGTATATTAAAGCCTACCATATCGCTTATGCGCTTTTTCAATTGTCATGATGTCTAACACTTTAACAACCTTTTCCGCCTCGTAGATTCTGTAGAATATCGTAAAACTTCGACCCACATGCATCCGGAAAAGGTCATAATCCGGAAGTTGCAACCTCTTCTTGTCATCTCTTCCCTGATATGGATCCTCTTTCAGGATCTCAATCTTTCGTTTAATCAACCTTTCACTCTTTTCGGTGAGTGAATTGACGTATTTCAAAGCATCTTTATTTATATGAACGCCATACATCTCATATCTCTACAAATTCTGCAGTCTCTTCGATCTTTTTCATATCTGTGAGGAGTCTTGCCTTTTTCTCACTTTCAATCATCTTCCTGATGAGTTCCCCAAAAGTTTGTCCAACTTCTTTTAATCCACGCAATTCTTCCCAAATTTCAGGAGATACGGATATCCTCTTTGTTGCGACCATGTTAAATCCTGTAAATCTTTACAATATAAAGATTTTGTTCGCAGGGGCTTTGGATAAAATTCACAAATACCCGCATATACATGAGGTGTCACGCCTTCAAGAATCGATACCAGAGCTCTCCCGAATGTCGTATACCACAAGCTTCACTCGTCTCTTCAGTTTCCTTCTGTGAGAACATGACCAACCCTGTGTACGGGGGATGCGAACGCTCCCCGAGTCGATGCCATGACATACGCCTGAATACGGCGTCTTCCAAAGGAGGCTACCGGACAAAGCGTGGCAGGTTCGACAGGACTGGTATGTGCTGATCTTGTCTGCCACATCCCCGCGGATCCTGCATCATATCTTGCAGAGATACCGTTCGTCTGTCTTGATGATTCCTCCCCGGTTCTTCGCCGCGCTGTTTGGGTGTCCTAATGTGAGATCAATGAACTTGCACGGCTCGCGGAGTGATGGTTGAGCAATAGCGTCCCAAAGCCGGAAAGCACAGCAGACACAACCTCATGCCGATTACTGTCTGGTAAACACAATATTATTCACCGCATGTGGAGCAATGTGGCACTGGCTACAATCAGGGTAATCCTCATGCACATTATACACATTCTCATGTGGTAATCCATGACAGGACTCGCATGTGGGCAGATACCGGTGCTCTGGGTGGCAGTAAACACAATTCAGATTGTTGTGCTTTGTATTGCTTCCGCGTAACTCGGAATCGACCTCCTTGTGACATGCCGCACAGTCCTCTCGCGGGATGTCTGAAGAGAATTTCATGTCCACCGGATTGTGTGCGGGATGGCATCCGATACAATCGTCATAAGTCATATTCTGTGCGTGCGGTGCATGACAATCCGTGCACTTTGGGATCTGTTCATGGATTGTGTGACAGTATGTGCATTTCAGACTGCTGTGCATGGTGTTACCCTGCGCAAGTGCAATGCTCGCCCCTTTATGACAGTCGGCACACTGTTCATCTGATACGGTTGCAGGATATTCGATCTCCTGTGGTGTATGCGCAGGATGACAGTTCAGGCAATCGTCATACATCGACTCTATACTGTGTGGTGGATGACAGTTGATACATGCCTCACTATGTCGGTGGGCACTGTGGCAGTAAACACACTTTAGTTTGGTATGTCCGCCAGGATGACCTGAGAACTCCTCGAATTGTTGTGGGTGACACTGAGAACAGGACTGTTCAAGACGTGGGCTTGGGATGCGACTCATCGGATCGTGTGCATCGTGGCACCCGGTGCAGTTTCGGAGTTGTGTGCCGTGAGCAAGCCCGTGACACTCGGTGCAGTTGCCCTTGCATTCCGATGGCATTGAACCGACTGGTTCCCCACCACCCACATCCGAAGCATTCACACCCCAAACGTCCGGAGCCGTCTGATTGGTTGAAGCGTTGGGTTCCCCCACATAAGTCAGGCACCCGGACCCAAGAATAAGCAACAACACGATACCGATCCCGAACAATGCGTTCTTCATTGAAATCATTGTAGCACCTCAACAGTTCAGCGATTCAACGACCCCTCTTTCTCCGGAGTGTGAGCAGCAACCATGCTCCGATACCAATGATGATGACTGTTGCAGCGTTTATCATTGGCAAATCGAGGTGCTGCCCTGGCTTAACTGCTATCGCAGGTTCCGGAGACTCCGGTTCCGGGAACCCTATTTCCGAAAACTCGATTGCAACTACCGCTCTGTTCATCGGACCCCATTTACCACGTTCCATTGCATGGATGTATACTGTGTGGTCACCCGGCTCAAGTCCTGTGATGTTGATCGTAAATTCAAACTCTTCTGTCTGCTCGTCGAATGCGCCATCGACCGGCACGACTGCCGTACCTGTTCCGGATAGCCCCTCTTCGCCGATGAAATATTCCATCGCCTCGACCAACATGTTCCAGCCCGCAACGGCGGTGGCACTCACATTCACCAGCTGCCCGGACCTTGCCACTTCCGGAATCACCTTTATCTCTGTGATGCCGGGCGTGTTTGGTTTGAGAACAGTGATGACATGCGTTCCCGGATAATCTGCTGCATGGCACCGATTACAGTCTTCAGCCTGTCCGTGTGCCTCATCGCTCAAATCTGTTGCACCATAGAGTATCTCGTTCACATGGCAGTCCACGCACTCCTTCGGCTTCTTGTCCGGGTGGACATCCGGTTCTGTTCCGGTTCCATGACATGCCCAACATGCCTTATCGATTGGATCGAACAGTACAGTCTCGCTGGATGCATTGCAATTGAGCCCCGCGTGTGCTCCGAGTCGGGATGCGACCGCATTCACGCGTTTGATATCCATGCCACTGTCGAGATCGTGGCAATGGACGCAGTCAGCAAAGTTTGCAGCTCTTCCATTGTGGAGCGGAGCCTCATGGAGTGTGAACGGTTCCCTCCCTCCAAAATCCTCTCCGACTCTGATCCAGCTGAGATTGTAGCCATCCAACCTGAAACCGTTATAGCCTTCGATATCTTCGGCATCCACCGCGGATATATCAGGCAATATCAGCCGCACATCCCTGAGCACCATCAGATCAGTGTCTTCTGATCTGAATATGCCTGATACGTTCGCCCTGAATATGCGCAGATCGTGAAACGTATGCGAATCCTTGATTGCACGGAAATCATCCTCATAATAGAACATCTCGTCTGTGTGCACTACATCGTCTTCAACAACAACGCCATCTCTTGCAAGTTCGACTCTGGCAAGACCTCCATCTATATCGATCTGTTTTGCCGTAAGAGTGAATCCATCTCCGAGATCCCATTCTTCTCCAGTCGCAAGTGTCTTTGACATGTTATCGCCATAATAGTCAAAATCGACAAGCATC
>DAOWIV010000224.1 GCA_030640725.1 Methanosarcinales archaeon
AAAATAGAAGCGCAGCAGGCTGCCAAACCCCGGAAAAAAGCCGTAACCGCAGAAAAGATCAAAAAGATCGGGATGCCTGAGATCATTGAGCCGGAAGGTGCCGCGGGAGATGAGCTGCTGATACTGGTTGTTGAGGACGACATAGAATCAAACGAACTGCTAACAACCATACTTACCAGTGCGGGATACAGGGTTGCACCTGCATATAATGGCAGAGCGGCACTGGCAATCACAAAGAAACTTAAACCGTTTGCCATCACACTGGATATCATGATGCCGGACATGAGTGGGTGGGATGTGCTGAAGAACCTGAAAGATAATGCCGCGACCCGCGATATTCCTGTGATCGTGATATCGATGTCGGATGAGAAAGATGTAGGGTTTGCGCTGGGTATAGTTGATTACTTTGTCAAACCGGTTGAAAAGAGTCAGCTCATCGCCACATTGGGCAATCTCAAGGAAACGATTGGGATCGCAGCACCGAAGATACTTGTTGTGGACGATGAGCCGGATGCTGTTGAATTGATAGCATCGATGATTGAACCAGAGGGGTTTGAGGTGATACGGGCATACAGCGGAGAGGAGGGGATAGATCAGGCGGTTCGCGAGCATCCGGATCTGCTGGTACTCGACCTGATGATGCCTGTTGTAAGCGGATTCGATGTGATCTCAAAACTGAGGACAAATCCTGAAACAGAAGATATCCCTATCATCATCTGTACTGCAAAGGACCTCACAGCGGAAGATAGGGGACAGCTGAAGAGCGACGTGATCTCAGTTATGCATAAAGGAACGTTTGATAAAGCGGAACTGATATATGAGCTTAAAAAGGTTACAGTGTTTAAGGAGGAGTTAGGGAAATGACACATATACTGGTTGTTGAAGATAACCCGATGAATATGGAACTCGCGGTGGATCTCCTGGAAGTGTACGGATACGAGGTAACCGCTGCAGAAGACGGATTTGAAGCGCTTGAACATGTCAAAGATACGAAATTTGACCTGATACTCCTGGATATGCAACTTCCCGGAATGGACGGTATCGAAGTGCTTGGAAAACTGAAAGATGACCCCGAGACTGCAAAGATGCCAGTGGTGGCACTGACCGCACATGCCATGGCTGGAGATGCGGAGCGGTTCATCGAAGCCGGATGTGCCGGGTACATCCCCAAACCGATCGATGTCCATCAATTCAAGCCAACGGTTGCACAGTATCTGGACAGATAGATGTGGTAGATAGGTGGATCATGGCTGAAGAGGCGAGACAAAAGATACTGGCTGTGGACGATGAGCCGATGAACGTGGAACTGCTGGACGGCTATCTATCGCTTGACTACGATATCATCTCCGCGTACAGCGGCGAGGAGGCTCTCGAGGCTGTGAAGGCTGAGAAGCCTGACCTCATACTGCTCGACATTATGATGCCGGGGATGGACGGCTACGAGGTTAGCAGGGCATTGAAAGAAGATCCTGCGACCCGATTTACACCAATCATCATGGTGACTGCGCTCTCTGATGTCAATGACCGGATAAAAGGGAGTGATGCAGGCTCAGATGAGTTTCTTACGAAGCCTGTTGACAAAACAGAACTCCTGTCAAGGGTAAAGGCGCTTCTGCACACCAAGTGCCTGCATGACAATCTTTTATCAGAACGCGACGTGCTGGATATGCAGAACCGCATACGTAGTATTTTGACTGCGATAATCCCAACACTGCTCCAGCCACTTCCTCCCGATCAAAAAAAGATTCTGATCCACCAGATGACCGAGATGGTTGAGAAGACCGTCGTTGAGATGTATCCGTTCGATGAGGAGAAGCTCGACCAAGCAAGCGTCGGAATTATCTGCGCCAGTGTGATGAATCAACTTGGCGGGAGTTTTACCGCTGAAGATGCGGGTGGCAGTGTGCCCGGCGTGGTCAGGGGAATCGTGTGCCCGTGGGGTGCGGATGAAGCCCGCAGAAACCCGATCCTATGCAATCTCACGAGAGGCATATTCTCAAGGATAGCTGCGAGAGCTCATGAAGAGTTAGAGGTTGCGGTGCTTGCGACCATCGGAAACGGGGATGAGTCCTGCGTTTTTGAGATCGGGTATACGTGAGTTTTACGTACTTACTCGAGTATTGTGTGGATATCCACATAAAACCACAACTTATCCGAGTATGTACCAGTTTTACGCCATACGACATCAAGCAGGTCCCTAAAACGGAATTCCCCAGAGAGGATGCCACTTTTCCAGCTCTTTTTCGAGGGGAAGTTCATTCTCCATCGTTGATCGTATTCTAAATTCGAGGTTGTTGTCTCTTTCCATTTTCCGCCCCTTCAACGGGGCAAATGGGTAAAAAGTGCCTTCCTTGTAACTATATATCAAATACACGCCTTTAAAAGCAAAAATCGAGCAGAGAAGCCGCTCTTCAAAGTCGTGTTCGATAACAGTCTCGCTTATCAGGTGTGTGGTGGTGATAAGATCCTCAAAATCGTCATCGCTCAGGATAATCCACGCATAATTGTATTCGTCCGTCTGGAACTGGCAGGCGGTTCCGGATTCAGATGCGCTGAGCCTGAGCAGCTCCTTAAGATCGTTTTCAAGTTCAGAGAACCGCGATGATTCAACCGGCTTGAAACAGATGCCGGATTTGCCAGCCGGCGCAAAGCCCATCACCTCCATCGCCAGATATGCGGTCGAAAGTGAGAATAGTGCGTCTACTTTTGGTTTCCTGAGTTTTGTCCTTCCGAGGAGCGAATCCAGAAATTTCATGCCATTTCCATCTGTCTGGAGATCTTTTCGAGCGCTGCAACCCTCTTTTCGAGCGACGGGTGCGTGGAGAATAACGCCATGACCGTGCTTCCGGATATCGCGGGTATGATGTAGAATGCGTTCATTCCCTCGGCTTTTCGCAGGTCATCGGTTGGTATTCTGCCCATCGCACCGCTGATCTTCTGTAGCGCGCTGACAAGATGGGATGGGTGACCTGTGATCACGGCTGCCCCGCGATCAGCAGCGAACTCCCGGTACCGTGAGAGCGCCCGTATCAGGAGGGAGCTGACGATCCATACGGCGATCGAGGCGATCCACGCAATCATAATCTGACCGCCCCCGCGTCGGTTCCCCCCGCCAAAGAATATCAGGTATCTGACCAAAAAGAACGCTATCGTCGAGAAGAAGCTTGCAATGGTGAGTACCATCACGTCCCGGTTCTTTACGTGCGTCAGTTCATGTGCAAGCACTGCGGTCAGCTCATTCTGGTTGAGTTTCTGCATAAGCGAGGTTGTAACCGCCACCACCGCTTTTTTGGGGCTGCGTCCTGTCGCAAACGCGTTTGGAATGCTGCTTTTGACGATTGCCACCTTTGGCTTTGGCAGGTCCGCTTCGATGCACAATCTTGATATGATGCCATGCAACTGCGGTTCTTCGCTTTCGCTCACGACGCGAGCGCCTGTGCTCATCAGAACCATTTTGTCCGAGAAATAGTACTGCGCAAAGAGCATAATCCCTGCAACGAGTATAATCGAGCCAGTGGGGAGTCCCAGATACGCTAATACTGCTATAAATGTGATGTAAACTGCACCAAGTAGAAACATGGTCAGAAACATCCTTGCCGCAAGTCCGCGATCACGTTGCCATTTTTTCATCATATACACTTCCGTTCCTGTTGAGTTGATGTTTTCTGCACATAATTCTTTCGATCCGTATGGCTTTGGGACAATATTACTCAACCGACCCGCCCAACCACCCTACAACCGCGTTCTGCAATCTCACCCCGCGATACTGCAGAATGCTTTGAAATATCCTCGGTTGAGCAGTGCCTCCGCTGATAGTCACTGCAAAAGCAGTGGTTAGGTCGTTCATTGGATGAGCGTATGTACCGCTATGTTTATATACTTGTTGGTTGATCTCACCGTATGCCATCCAAACAGCGCGGCGATGAACTCAGAAAAATCATCAAGAGTATTCGGGATGGGACATTCAAATACGCGAGTAAAGAGCCAGTAACAACGAACTGGACGCAATATGACCATGCGCAGATCCACGAGATGGCTGATTACTTAGATAACATAAGAAATCTTGTCGAAGAAGCCGATAGACGGATAAAAGGGAGAACGCCGCCCGGAAAACGGGGGCCTGGCAGACCTCCAACTGATCCGGCTGACGTCGCCAAAGCACTACTATTACAAACGTACGCGGACGCATCAAATAGGGCAGCTGAAGGGCTTTTACTTCTATTCCGGGAGAAATTGAGCATAAGCTGCCATTTTTCTTACAAAACAATAGAACGCGGGTATGATCGAGAGCCCGTAAACAAAATTTTGGATGAAATCGTAGTAATAATCAATGAAAGTGTAAAGGGCAAAGAAACGACGTTCTCGTTCGATGGCACTGGATTTAGTGCCTCAAATAAGGAAAATTACGCTGATAAACGGCAAAAACAGAATTCTAAGAAGGGTAATAAGAAAGCAAAGTCTGCAAGCTCTGCGAAAGATGGGCAGGCGGACGACAGTTTTCCGAAATCGAACTCTGTTGCAAAGATGGGGTTCTCTTATGCTGTTATGGGTGTGGGAGTCCAATATAAATTGATTTCAGGCATGTCCATAAGCCCAGATCACTCGATTGGAGAAACTACCATGTTCCCAGAGGCTTTTGGTCAAACACTCGATTGCCACCCCAATCTGAATGGGGTTCTCGGAGATGGTATTTATGGGTGTAGATGGATTACCGATCTGGTTTCTGGAAATCACGCCACGCCACACTTTCTACCACGCAGTAATGTGACTTTCGATAGCATTGGGGCGACGGGATGGTATGATATGCTTTATTCCCTTTGGGAAGATCCTCAGGGGTGGTTAGAAGAGTATCATATGCGTTCGATCTCGGAAACGGTTAATTCAATGGTAAAATGCCGCTTTGGCGCAGCCGCTCGAGGAAACGGCTTGAATCGCGGAAGGAGACTGAGACGCGGTTGAAGCTTGTGGGGCACAACATCCGAAGAGTGGGGTATCTGGAAGTGATGGGTAACGTGGTGCCGCACTGGCGCAGGCAGGGGTATACGTGAATTTCGTCCCAAGACCGAATTGCGCATCATCGCGCCCTCGATCCCACCAGAGGGTAGCAACGCAGCACCGAAGAGTATGAGTGATAGCTGGTTTATCGTGGAGTACGTAAGCCTCTTTTTCAGGTTATCCTGGCAGAAACGATAGACTGGCGACTACCATCGTAAAAATGGCGACATCAGAGCCACGCCATTAGATGTAGCACACCACCACCGCTCCAACAAGCAGATACGAGATCACCCGACCTCGTGCACATAGACCTCGCAGTACTCATCGCCGTGGCTCAGAAGCTTCCTGACCTCGAGTTCTGCCATTCCCTTGAAT
>DAOWIV010000253.1 GCA_030640725.1 Methanosarcinales archaeon
GGAAGGCGTGTGTTTGTGTCAATCAGCCGAAATCCAGATATATCGTTAAGCAAACATAATATATAATGATCTCCAAAAACGATAAGCTTCTGATATTAAAATACGCACGAAAATACAAATTGACAAAAGTGATACTCTTCGGCTCATCCCGAGAAAGAAGAGACGCGAACGATATAGACATCGGCGTAGCTGGGCTGGCGCCCGAATCATTCTTTGATTTCTGCTGGGAGCTGTATAGAGATCTGTCCAAGCCACTGGATGTCGTCGATTTGAGCAAGGATTGTTTATTCAACAGACTTGTAGAACGGGATGGGGTAGTGCTGTATGGTTAGCATAGAAGAGAAGATCCGCGCCGAAATGGAGAATATCACAACGGTTCTGACTGAAATAGAGAGAGTAAAAGGATATGCTGCAGAAGGAACTTGTGTTCTTGCGGGGATCGTTAACTATCTCACGAAAGTTGAGGGATAAACCGCCATAAAATGAGGATTGCAGGCATTCGCGCCATTCTCCGCATCAATGTTTTTTTGTAAGATGAATGGCAGAGAGCAGGACTATGGCATTGAATAAACTCACCCCCAACCTGATGGTGGAGGACGTAAACCGTACCGTTGAGTTTTACCATGATATTCTTGGGTTTGAATTCGTTATGGGCGTCATAGAAGAGCTTCAAGAGATCCTGACATCTTATCAGCAGGATAGATCGCTGGATTACGCGATGATGAAGTGTGGGAACGTGGAGATAATGTTTCAGGCAGAGAGAAGCCTTGCCAGGACGCTTCCGGTGCTGAAAGGTAAGGAGATCGGTGGCACTTTCACCCTGTACATGGAACTCGACGATGTTTCAGATCTGTATGCAAAAGTAAAGGGTACAGTCACGGTTGTAAAGGATCTGCACACCACCTTTTACGGGATGCGGGAGTTTTACATCGAGGATTGTAATGGCTACATATTGACGTTTGCAGAGGCGGCGTAAACAGAGAGTACAATATCACCCCGCGTCAGAGGTTGGATGGATTATCCCAGGACATGCAGAGCTATGCTTCTGAAAAGAAGGGGTGATGTCGATGAACTGCTCGAAAGAGCTGGAACGCAGAAAGGGGGTGTTAAGCGAGGAGTTTGTTGGTAGGCTGAAGAATTTGCTGCATCAGGTGCGGATGGGGGTGATAAGAACTCACTGGCGTTTGTGCTATTCTGCGAAGAAGGGCGGAGTGAAAAAACGTGCATATCCCAATAACTTTACATGATTTAGCAGCAATTAAATTATGATGGTAAACGGTACAACTGTTGTGGACATGCAGGATGTAACCATTTCCAATAGTATCGAAATCGCGATATACGCAAAACTATCTTCGATTGAAAATGAACTTGACAGCATCAGGACATTGCTCCGGAGACCGAAAAGAGTTGTTTCGCTGCGAGGTATTGCCAAATCTCTTGTAAGCGATGAAGAACTGGAGACTTCCATAAAAGATGCTAAGAAGTCTTTATTCAAAGGTGCCGATGATGTTTTACGTGGCTGACACTCATGCTCTGATCTGGTATCTACTTAGAACGCTGCCGGGTCGTGTCGATGAGATATTCAGGCAGGCAGAAACCGGTGAAACCATTGTGTACGTCCAACAATCGTCCTTGCGGAATGCTTTCATCTGGTAAAGCATGGCAAGATCGCTTTGGATTTTGATGAATTACTCACAAGAATCGAAGAAAGTGATAATTTCATCGTGATATCGTTTGATTTCGGTATTGTAAAATTATTGCCGTTGATTAACGCGCCAGAACTGCATGACCGGATCATCGTCGCCACTGCGAGGTTGCTTGGTGCCGTATTGATCACAAAGGACAAAGAGATTGTGGAGTCAGAGGATGTCCGTGTTGTGTGGTGATCGGGGAAAAGTGTGTGGACAATCATCGTGATGGGCATATCGGAGTTGTAACTGAAAAGGATATATCCGGTTACATACAAAACCACGTTAATCCAACAATACGTGAGTGGATGCAGTGGGAATCATAGACAAGAAAGGGGCTTTTCGATATTTCATGTGGGTAACTGGAAATCTAGGTGCCCCAATCGAAGATAAATCATAGTCACGAGTGTCCCAGGAGTCAAGGGGGTTTCAATGGCTATATCACCCCATAGGCCATTATGGTTTCGCACTGGCGTATGTGGGGTAAGGGCATGCGTGAATTTCGTCCCGGAGTTCGGTGCCGAAAGCCAGCTTCGCATGGAGCATCCTTCTGGTGACCCTAAAGTTAGAAGTGGCTTGCGATGGATATGGTTATGGAGGATATGATGCCCGATCCAAGCCATGTCACATACCCATTCACATCAGGAGCTGCTGCCTACGTCAGGGAACTCGGGGTCGATATTCCAGATCTCCTCCAGAAACGTGCCTATGCCCGTGCCCGTGCCCGTGGCGTGGAACGGGTGATTCAGGCAATTAAGGGTAGATATTTGTTTAGCTGGGACAATGTCCCTGGAAATGATAGCGAGAGACTCTTGACATACCTCATGGAGTACTACAGTATTAACTGGGCTGAGATTTCAGAAATCCGCAAATTGGATGGTGGCAAGACCATTCGCATCTTCGAGGATGAACATTCAGTCGAAATAGTGATCGATGAGAAGGGGGAAAAAGCAACCTTAAAAATCAGTGATGAAGAAATCCACGACCTGAGAGTTGAAAAGAAGAACAGCAAGCTACACATATATGAAGGCGGGATCGAGAAGAATGTTGATACAGATATTCAGGCAGAACTCGAAGTGTTATCATACCCAATTGCTAGAATGATCGTGTCCTGCGTCAATGATAATCATCTGATCCGAAGATATGCTCTTGCAGAGGCAAAAGCAGTGTACGAGTCTCTTAAAACCGAACCGCCAGATATCCTGATAACAATGGGGCAGGAATTCGGGATGCACGTCGCTTTTTCGGATAAGAGATTCAGAATACATTTTGCAGATTATATCAGATATGCCCACCGCATGCATGATCCGGGATGGAAACTGGTGAACAGGGGATTGTATCAAGGCTGGGTTTCACTTTCCATGCGTGAGTTTACACGGTTGCTACAAGAGGCGATCAGCGATCGCATACAGCACAATCTACCACTTGATATCCCGTCTGAAATCTGCGATGCATTATCAAAATATATCAACGAGGTGAAAGAGTCTCTTGAAGCGCGGAGAGATGAGTTTGAAATCGAAGGTCCAGTCCATCCGGATGCGTTTCCACCGTGCATCAGACATGCGATCGCAATGCTGCAGGGGGGCATCAATCTCCCACATTCTGCAAGATTTGCGGTCACATCGTTTCTGCTGAATATTGGCATGGATGTGGATGGGGTCGTTCGCATGTTCGGCGGATCGCCTGACTTCGATGAAACACGAACTAGATATCAGGTCGAGCACATCGCAGGAAGGGAATACACCACACCTGACTGTGGCACGCTGAAGACTTATGGGAATTGCTTTGGCGCTGATAATCTGTGCATGAAAGTTTCGCATCCGCTTAACTACTACCGAATCGAAAAAGAGCGTTTGTTCAGCTGGGATAATGTTCCAGGGAACGATAGTGAGAGGCTCTTAAAATATCTCAAGGATGGCCAAAGTATTGACTGGACGGAACGTGCAAAAATCTGCAAATCCGAGGATGGAAAGGTCATCCGCATCTTTGAGGACGAGTGTTCAGGCTGGAGCCTGCTTGCTGATATAAACGCTGATAATACCATCCATATATTTAATGAGGAAAACTCAGCTGAAATAATGATCGATGAGATGGAGCGAGGAGCGATTTTAAAAATTAGCGATGGCATAACCCACCATCTGAAAGTTAAAAAAGAGTATGGCAGGCTAAACATATATAAAAGAGCGATGGTGGCTTCTGGCTCGAGAGAACGCTCATAGTCATATTTAATCAGAGTTTCCTCACATCTGCAGCCTGCAGAAATGAAAGCGTCGAGTAAAGCAATCCATCCGTTATCGATGGCTGCAAGTTGAAGCGTTATGGCGTTATCATCGCCGTTGAGATCATCGGAACTCGAGGTACTGTCCTATCCGGTTGCAAGAATGATCGTGTCCTGCATCGGCGATGACTACCTGATCCGCAGATACGCGCTTGCAGAGGCAAAAGCAGCGCACGAGGCACTCATAGGCGAGCGGCAGAACATTCTGGCGACGATGGGGCAGGAATTCGGGATGAATATTGATATCTCTGAGCAGAGGTTCAGGCTGCATTTTACCGATTATGTCAGGTATGCCCACCGCATGCACGACCCCGGATGGAAACTGGTTAACAGGCGACTACAGAGCGGCTGGCTTTCGTTGTCCGGGCGAGAGTTCACGCGGTTACTTCAAGAAGCGATTCGAGATCGTATACAGCAGGATTTGCCGCTTGATATCCCATCCGAGACCGGGATCTGCGATAAGCTCTCCGAACACATTGCTATCGTGAAAGAGTCCCTCGGCGCTCGCAAGACCGAGTTTGAGATGGGGGGCGAGGTTGATTCGGGCGCATTTCCGCCATGCATCGCAAACGCCATCACGATGCTACAAGGGGGCGTCAATCTGGCGCATTCTGCAAGGTTCGCAACCACGGCGTTTCTGCGAAACATCGGCATGAGCGTGGATGATATCGTTGGCATGTTTGGCGGGTCGCCTGACTTTGATGAGACGCGAACCCGATATCAGGTCGAGCACATCGCAGGACAGGAGTACACCGCACCCGGCTGCGATACGATGAAAACTTATGGGAACTGCGTGGGCGCAGATGACCTCTGCAAGAGAGTTGCGCATCCGCTCAATTATTACCGGATCAAGAAGAGGGGAAAAGGTTCCGGGGGGTCGGCAGGGGCAGCGCAGGCATCAGTTCGTCAGACCGCATAACTGCCCGTTTGATTGACGCCTGAATTGTTTTGGTTCTGGTACTTTTTAGCGGCAATGTGTATTGTTTCCAGAAGATATGCGTTTGTTGGAACCGAATGTCGTAGAGGACGAAGATATAATCCTGATATAATACTCGGAAGCGAGATCATTTTGCAATTTTCGATACCCAGTTCCCATCAGTTCTTCGGGAGTGGTCTCGTCATATTCATAGGGTTCAGTATCCCCCGATTGCTTGCCTTCACGCAAACCCCACCTTCCGCGCCACGGAATCCACATCCTTGTCACCCCTGCCTGATAGGTTGATCACAACAACATCCCCGAGCTCACCAGTCTCAGCCGCCTTCTTCACATACGCAACAGCGTGCGCCGACTCAAGCGCAGGAATGATCCCCTCGAACCTCGAGAGATCAAAGAACGCATCGAGCGTCTCGTCGTCGCTCACATTCCGCGGCTTGATCCGCCCGACATCAGCAAGATACGCAAGTTCAGGACCAACGCCAGCATAATCGAGTCCTGCTGCAATCGATGATGATTCAAGGATCTGTCCGTACTTGTTCTGCAGAATCTTTGTCATCGCGCCGTGAAGTGACCCGAGTTCGCCTGTTGAGAGCGAGGCTGAATGGTACGCGGTCTTCTCGGTGACCTTGAGATTGCTGCCTCCTGCCTCAACAGCGAAGAGATCGACGCCAGCGTCATCCAGGAACGGGTAGAATATCCCGATTGCGTTGCTGCCCCCGCCTGCGCACGCAACAATTGAGTCAGGGAGTCTCCCCTCCACTCGCATGATCTGTTCTCTTGCCTCCCTTCCGACAACCATCTGAAAGTCCCTGACGATTGCGGGATACGGATACGGACCCACGACTGAGCCGATGATATAGTACGTGTCCCCCACGTTTGTGACCCAGTCACGGAGCGCCTCATTGATCGCATCTTTGAGCGTCTTTGATCCCGATTCCACCGGGACGACCTCTGTTCCGAGAAGATGCATCCGGTAGACGTTCATCCGCTGGCGCTCCATGTCAACTGCGCCCATGTAGACCACGGTCTCGATTCCGAGGTTCGCCCCTGCCATCGCAACCGCGGTGCCGTGCTGTCCTGCGCCTGTTTCTGCGATTATGCGGGTCTTGCCCATGTGCTTTGCGAGCAGAGCTTGCCCTATCGTGTTGTTCAGCTTGTGTGCGCCGCCGTGCACGAGGTCCTCTCTCTTGATGTAGATCTTGACGCCGTACGCATTGCTCAGGCGTTTTGCGTGGTAGAGCGGCGTTGGTCTGCCCGCGAAGTCTGCGAGGTAGCGGTTAAGCTCGGCTACGAATTCCGGATCGTTCTTGTACTTCTCGTATCCCGCGGTCAGTTCTTCTATTGCGGGCATCAGGGTCTCGGGGATGAACTGCCCGCCATAGATTCCGAATTTGGTTTTGGTGGTGGTTTCTGGAGTCATGGTTTTTTGTGTTTTTGGGTTTAGTGATTTTGTTTGTTTGGTGGTGATTAAGATTATTGGCTATCGCTTGAACTCTATTGGAAAACACCCGCGTAGATCAGGGCTGTCTGTACCGCGACATTTCCTCTCCGGAATTTATCTTCTGCGGCTCCCACCACCCTTGCGGTATTCGCGCAGCACAAGGAGCGCCACCACAAACACACATCCGAGTAAGAACCACACGCCCGGATGGGCACCAAGCACCTGTGAGAAGTCGATCGAGGAGGCACCCATATCAGCACCCCCTGGTATCGGCGACGTCATAGGCGTCGATTCTGTTACCGGCAGCAGGTTAACCGGTGTGGGCGTGACGGCTGCCGTTGCACCGGTCTCGACCCCCTCATGCACGACAGAAGCCGCATCGGCGACATTGGCATTGGCAGAAGCAGCCACACTCTCAGATGTGAACTGCGCACCACCTTTCATCAGCGGTGCAGGCGAGGGTGTGGGGACTGGTGCCGGAACGCTCGGTCCAATAGCATCCCCCGCCACATCTACCAGCGCGTCCTGCGTTCCTCTGAGCGTTGGCTGGCACCACCACTCGATGATTGCTGATAATCCTGCCGCACCGAGCAGCACGACAAGATATTTCTGTAAAATGTCAGTAACAGAATCTCTATCTGTTTTATCAGGCACAACGACGATTAACTTACGTATCGGTGCGTAAATTTTAATCTTCCGACCTTTGACGCTCCATTTCGTTTCTTTCACTTTGATGAGTCCCGCGTCGATCAGCGCATCCAGATTGTATTTGACGGTTGTGAGCGGCACCCCCAGTTCTTCGGAGACATCTGATGCCGACATCGGCTTATCTACGAGCAGTTCGAGCATTTGCCGGGCAGAATCGTTTGAAAGCACCTTTGTGACTTTCTTTGATTCCTCGCCGAGCGGAAGGATCAGTACCTTCTCCGCGGCATCATCGTCAGGTTGCATGTCATGTACGTCGCCGTCACCCTTAAAACACTTTTTCATGGCTGCGAATTGAATCGAAGTTAACGAGAGTGTCGCGTCACAAACAGCGAGGTGGTAGTTTTGAAACGAGTTGATCGTTTTACCCGGATTTTTTATGGTTCTGATGTTTTCTGACACCATGTTAATCTGTAACAACATGCTTACCGCTATCGATTTTAAATCGTGAAAAATCGGATATCTCCACGATCTTCATGAAATAACAATATAGAATGTAGCATATATAATCTAATCACGTCAGCCGCTATCGATTAGTTGGTTTTTTACGATCTGACAAAAACAGGTTGGATCTCTCCAGCAGGTGAGATATCCCGAGGAGATTGTTTTCAGATCTCACCTACTTTGTGATAGCACCCCGCAACGCGCAAGTCTCGAAAGTGGGATGCATGTTGTCCACAAAACTCTTTCGTACCGATGGAGTTGGTGATGAGAGTATGCAAGCCATGTAAATATCTGCATGGCACACCAATTTATGCACCGGATATATCCAACATCCACAGAAAGATCGAACCCGGTTACGATGGAACTCTCCGGAAAAGTTCATGCCAAATCTCGCCGGCATGGTGGGTATCTTGGATTCCTGATATTGGTAGATGTTCCACCACAAGATGTCATCCAAGACGCTCTAAATCAATCCTCGGCGATTTGTGTTGTGATAGTGCCTACCGCTATCGTTTTTAGTGCGTTTTCAGTTGCTATGTGAACTCTTCGAGTGTGCTCTGCGCATCATCCGCTGCTCAAACTCATATTTGAACACTCGCCATTCGAGTTCGTTCTCTGTGAGTAGTGTTTGTATCATGGCTGTATGTTTGGTGTGCAGAGTATCCCGCGGACCCGCACGTTTTCTGTGTGCCGGTGCTGGCGGTCGAGAACGTATGCTTTCTGGTTGTAGCACGGCGGATGGTGTGGGCTGGCTTCGCTTGATCTCGATGATCACTGGTGTGTGGTCTCGGTCGATCCCGTGGAGGTCGATTGCGCCTGATCGTGTCTGTTTCTCCCGGTCTGTTATGCGCAGTCCATCCTCGATCACCGAGGGGTCACGCATGATCCTGTCGGCTTCCGTCTGGTATCTGACCCGTGTGTCAGGCAGCTGCCAGTTCACAGGCTCACCCCCAAGCCCGCTGATGCACAAGCACACTGCCCCCATCAGCCTTAACAATAATAATGCGCTCACCCCATCCAAGCGTTGAACGCGCCCGCCCAACATACTCGACACTGCAACACCCGAGATAGAGTTACAATTGATCTGCGCCCGTTGGGTGCTTTTCTTGGATGGAGAAGGGATTGTATCCGGATACGGACCGGTTTGAGTGCATCATGCGCTCAACGCTTTCAACCGTTCGATGTTTTTCATCGTCTCTTGCGCCTCTTTCTTCTTCTCCTCTTCCAAACTGCCTATAATTTTACTGATGGGCACCTTAAGAGAATACACTTTGTGGGGTCGCCCTTTTCCAGGTTTCTTTTCATCAGATTCATCGATCCATTTACTTGCGCGAAGTTCTTGCATCGCCAAACTGACCTCGGGCTGCCTGAGATCCGAACCAACTTCGAGATCCTTCGATTTTACCTTATCGACACACTTCAAATATGCCAGCACCTTGGCGGTATTCCGTTTCAGTCCCTGTTTGATTAATATTTCGACGAATTCCTCATCGGCTTCGTCCAATACCTTCACTGCTAAATCTTTCATGAGATATCACCAGTTCTGAATATGTAATTGTACCGTATAAATCTTACGGATAAAAACAACTTTTATACATATCACTTCGTCAACTCTCCGAGTTCCGCGTAAGCGCAATCGATGCCGTGCTCATGAATCCGGATTGTTTACAGAAGGTTTTGACGGATGTGACTTGGTGGACGGGATTGACCTAAAAGAACTCTACGATATGGTGCCAAAATAGTTGAAGAAGGCTGAAACAACGATAAAAGAAGGGGATGAACCCGATATATGGCACAAAATTGGATATGCGCCACCCGTTGCAGATGCGAACGATGGCAGCGACGATGCCACGTGTCCTCTTCATACTGGTTTCTCTCTGAAACGATGCTCTCCACCGCTTTCTGCTGATCTGCAGCAACCGTCCGGGACTTTTTGTGAATGGAACAGCCAGACCGTCTCAATGGCGTATTTTCGCAGATCAGCCCCCCATCAGCCCTCTGACACCCCATCGGTAGCATGGCAGCGGCATCTCCCGCGTTATTTGTGCATTTGCAGAAAACATCCCGGGTTTTTTTGTAGCGGAGGCGTGATATGGCTCCGATCAGGTATTTTTTTGGCGTGGACATGCGGCTGTTTGATATGCTTGATGAAATGGAATCCCGATGTACACTCTGTATCGCAAGAGCGAAGGAAGGGATGGGCGAGGAGGAGGTGGCATGAGGTGATCGAGATGGCTTGCGGGCACGCGGGTTTGTGGTGTGTGCTTGGGGTGTGGCGGTGGCGGGTGTGATTGCCGCTGGTATTGTCTGATCGCGCGCTGGTTTGCGATATCGGGTGGCTGCATAGCGATATTCGATGGGGGAAGGTTTTTATAGGGGTGGGTTGTATGCATGGGATGTAACACATCGGAGCTGATTGTTATGAAAAGGCGTCTCCCCACAACCGAAACTCGTATTGTTTTGCGAACAATTCTCAGCGCGGGCGTGCTCGCGGTGCTGGTATTCTCAGGCGCGGACGTGGCGCCATGCACAGATTACAGATGCGCACAGGCAGCAGAGGTGGCAGCATGACCCCGAGCATGAAACGATGGATGAGTGAAGTAGTTAATTTCAACATTGCAAAAGCAACATTTGCATTATTGATTATTATATCATTAATTTTCTTTACAGTTGCTACAGTTACTGGTGAAAGTCAAAAAGACCAATTGGCACCCCCATGTTTGAATGATGCTTTGATACAAAATAATTATTTAGGCATTGCTGTAGAAGATACGAGTTCTAGATTTACACTCGGTAACACTGGCGGGGACCCGGCGAATCCTAATGACAACAATCAGATTCTCCTTTACGGTCATCCTTATCCGTGGTCTTCTTTTACAACAGTAAGAATTGATAATACTAATTATATATTTGGAAGTAATGATGGCACTTTTACTGAAAGTCCCACGGATTATCTAACCTATATCAAAAGTGTTTGGACAAGTCATAATATTCAAGTAACTCAAACTGTGGCTTTTACTTCAAACCCAGCTACAGGTCGTGTTGATGTTATGCAAATCCGTTATATGCTTGAGAATCTTGACTTAACAAACAGTCATGATGTAGGTTTAAGAATTCTTCTTGATACGATGCTTGGTGGAAACGACGGGGCGCCATTCCAAATTCCTGGAACTGGCGTAACGACGGAACATGAATATACAAGCACATCGATACCAGCCTATTGGCAGTCTTTTGATGACCTAAATAATCCGACAATAATTTCCCAAGGAACTCTGAGAGGTGGTGACGCAACTGCACCAGATCGAGTAATATTTGCATCTTGGCCGGAATTTTATAATACCCAGTGGGA